>JBAXUL010000062.1:0-22888 GCA_037129695.1 Prolixibacteraceae bacterium | reverse complement strand
TAATCAGCAACAACAAATTAGTCCAGCCTGATAGGTCAAATCTCCTCCCCTCCTATCTGACGGAGAATTTATAAATGCAGGTGTGGTTGTACACCTGGTCTGGATCCAGTTCAACAGTTGGAAATTTTGGTTGATTGGGCGAATTGGGAAAGTGCTGGGTTTCCAGACAAAATGCCGTTCTGTAATCATATTTAATACCCTTTTTTCCCACACGCTTTCCATCCAGAAAATTACCTGTATAAAATTGGATTCCGGGCTGATCTGTGAATACTTCCAATAGTCGGCCGCTCAGAGGTTCATACACAGAGGCAGCCAGTGAGTTCGTTGCATCAGGGCTCTTTTTGAGGACGAAATTGATGTCATAACCAAGTCCGTAATGAATTTGCTGATGGTCAGCGTTGATGCGATTGCCTATTGGCATTGACTTTCTGAAGTCAAACGGAGTATTTTCGACCGGCGTGAAATCACCGGTAGGGATTAACGTAGAATCAATCGGAGTAAAAAAATCGGCATTCAATGTGAGCTGATGATCCAGTATCGTCCCATTGCCAGCACCGTGCAGGTTGAAGAAGCTGTGGTTGGTCAGGTTGATGACCGTAGGTTTGTCACATTTGGCCTCGTACTGAATGATTAACTCGTTGTCGTTGGTTAATTTGTAGCTCATTTTTACAATTAATTCACCCGGAAAACCTTCATCCATATCGGGAGATACCAGTTTGAAATTCAATTCGCTGTTGTCTTTTTGTGTTGCATCCCAAACTTTACGGCAAAATCCGTTGATTCCGCCATGAAGATTGTTGACGCCATTGTTCTGCGCCAGTTTGTATTTGATGTCGCCCAATTGAAATTCACCATTGGCAATCCTGTTTCCATATCGTCCGATAGCGGCACCAAAGTAGGTTTCACTCCCTGTAAGATAACCGTCAATGCTATCGAACCCAAGAACAACATCTTCCATGAGACCTTTTCGATCCGGAACCATCCATGAAACGATGCGGGCACCATAATTGGTAACCGTCACTTCCACCCCTTTCAGGTTTTTCAGGACAAAGAGTTGAACCTGTTTTCCGTCAACCATCTTATTGAATGCCTGAGGATTGATTGTAGGAGGTACCGTTTTGCTGGTACAGGAGATGAGTAAGATTAAAAAAATTAGTGGCAATAAAATTGTTCTCATGATGGTATGGATGAATTGTGTGAGTATTAACCGGCAGGAAATTCCAATGATTCAAAAATATAAATTTATCCTTCAACTAAATTTCCAAATTTGATATTTTTAAACACCATTTAAATCATCTCTTTTTATAGACAGATTTAGTATGTTTGCGATTCCTGATTTTGGAGTCAAATCCTGATCAGTTAAAACCGTTCATAGAATCAGTTTCAACGAGATAAACCAATTCCAAGGATATGAAAAACCTGTTAGTTACGATGGCCTTTGCAGTGGTGATAGCCTCCTGTGCAAACGAAAAAAAAACGATCAAAGAGATGAATCCATTTGACGAAACCTACAGCACACCCTATGGTGTCCCTCCTTTCGATAAAATACTAAATAAACATTACTTGCCTGCATTCAAGGAAGGTATCAATCAACACAATAAGGAGATTGAACAAATTGTCAACAATACAGCAACTCCTAATTTTTCCAATACCGTTGAAGCCATGGACAAAAGCGGCGATTTGCTCGGCCGGGTTTCCTATGTCTTTTTCAATGTCAAGGAAGCCAATACGAACGACTCAATAGATAAAATTGCTGATGAGGTCGCTCCGTTACTTTCACAGCATTCGGATGCAGTCAACATGAATGAAAAGCTTTTCGCTCGTGTTCAGGTGATTGAAAAGCAAAAAGAACAACTTAATCTGAACAGGGAACAAAGCAGGTTATTGGAAGAAACCTACAAACGGTTTGTCCGTGGTGGTGCCAATCTGGCAATTGATAAAAAAGAAGAATTCAAGAAAATCAACACCGAACTCTCCCTGCTTGAACTCAAATTCGGAAACAATATGCTTGCTGAAACCAATAGTTTCAAAATGGTGATCGACAAAAAAGAAGATTTAGCCGGACTTCCTGAATCCGTGGTAGCAGCTGCAGCCGATGAGGCAAAAGCCAATAAAATGGATGGTAAATGGGTATTTACGCTTCAGAAACCCAGCTGGATTCCATTTTTAACCTATTCCGAAAAACGTGATTTACGCGAAAAATTGTACAAAGCCATGTACAATCGCAGTAACAACAACAACGAATCGGATAACAAATTGGTTATTAATAAAATAGTCAACCTCCGTCTGCAAAAAGCAAATCTATTGGGTTTTGAAAGTTGGGCCGCTTACGTTGTGGATGACTGCATGGCCAAAACGCCAAAAAATGTGTATGACCTGATTCAGAAGGTATGGGTACCCGGTCTTAAACGGGCCAAAGAAGAAGCCGGTGATATCCAGTCAATGATTGATCAAGAAGGTGGTAAATTCAAGCTGGCAAGTTGGGACTGGTGGTTTTATTCAGAAAAAGTCAGAAAAGCCAAATACGACCTGGATGAAGAACAGGTTCGTCCGTATTTTGAACTGAAGAATGTAAGAGATGGTGCGTTTGCGGTAGCAGGCAAACTATATGGCCTGACATTCAAACAAATACAAAATATGCCATTGTACCATCCTGAATGTCAGGTTTTCGAAGTAAAGGATCGTGATAGTTCCTTCGTTGGCATATTGTACATGGATTTCTTTCCGAGGGCTTCCAAAAAAGGAGGTGCCTGGATGAACAACTACAGGGATCAGTACCAGTTTACAGGAGAAAAAGACGTTCGCCCTGTTGTATCCAATACATTCAACTTCTCGAAACCGACCGGAGATCAACCGGCATTGCTGAATTTTGATGAGGTGGAAACCTTGTTTCATGAGTTTGGCCACGGCTTGCATGGTCTGCTTTCAAGATGTCATTACAAAACGCTTTCCGGAACGGCTGTCTCACGCGATTTTGTTGAACTGCCTTCTCAGGTCATGGAACACTGGGCTGTTGAACCTGAAGTTCTGAAAATGTATGCAAAGCATTACAAAACCGGGGAAGTAATTCCGCAGGTACTGGTCGACAAAATCATCAAAGCCGGGAAGTTCAACCAGGGATTTATCACCACTGAATTCTTGGCAGCAGCCATTCTGGATATGGATTACCACACCATCACCAAAGGTGGTGACATTGACGTGGAAAAATTTGAAAAAACATCTATGGAGAAGGCAGGATTGATACCTGAGATTATTCCCCGCTACCGTTCTACCTACTTCAACCACGTTTTCCCTGGCGGATATTCCAGTGGCTATTACAGTTATATCTGGGCCGCAGTGCTTGATGCGGATGCTTTTGAGGCTTTCCTTGAGAAAGGAAATATCTTCGACCAGGAAGTAGCCACCGCTTTCCGCAAAAACGTTTTGGAACGCGGAGGAACTGAGGAAGCAATGAAACTGTATGTGAATTTCAGGGGCAAAACCCCAGGAATTGAACCATTGCTGAGAAAGCGTGGTTTGAATTAACAGAAGATCATTGAAAGATGAAAATTTCTCAATGGCAAAGGATGCTGTCCGGATCATGAAAATATATTAACACAAAGGCCCCAAAGGATAACCACAAGGTCACATAGGAACAAACATTGATGATTGTTTCTTATGTGACCTTTGTGGTTTAATACTCATTTCAGACATGCTCCAAACTGCAAAATGTGGTTACAAAACATGGGAATGGAACCTTGCGGACTATTCTTCGTTACAGTAATGAATGACAGGTTGGTTATCAATATTAATTCATTGAAGAAGAGAGTTAAAATATCAGTCGTTTTTCTGTTGTTGGTATCTTTCGCCTGGCTTTTTGCCAACCAGGCGATGTACTCACATTCTCATCTGTTGATTGGTGGTCAGGTAATTACCCATTCTCATCCCTATTCAGCCCAAAAAGATTCCCATTCCCCATATCAGTCTCACCAACACCTGCCATCAGTCGCATTTTTCCTGGATTTAATTAGCAGTCTGAATGTTGATTCATCCGGATTTCCAGTCTCATTTCTTTTTGTACTTGGTATTCTGGCAATCGTTCCATTTTCCCGGACCAATTCTTACTACCCTGAATACAACGCTCCCGGAACAAGCCGCGCACCTCCCCGCGTACACTGAATGAACAGGCATTTTCACTGTATTTAGAGAATTTAGCAGTTGAACCAATTTTTCCTGAATTTGTTCAGCATTCCGTATCCCTGAATAGTCACCTCATTTTCAATCATCTTACTTCACCGGGAGCTTACAAATCCCGGAAGGTTATTTATCAATCTTTTTTTAACATGAGAATCTTTTTTTTGTTGGCATTCATGCTAATCCGCTTCTTATTGCAGGCCCAGGTCTCATTGAGTTTGCAGGATGCCCTTTCACTTGCAGTAAAAAACAATCCGTACTTCAAGACAGAAAAATACAACATTGAGATGGCCAAAACAACCATTACAACAGCTGGTTTGCATCAAAATCCATCCGTAAGTATCTCTTCCGCCATGATTCCCTCATCCAAATTTGATGCACCTGAATCAGGCTTTTTTTCTCCTGAGAACCGGCAGTTAAGTTTTCAGATTTCAAAGGTCTTTCAGGTTGGCGGCCAACTTAAATACAAAGTAGAGGCAGCCAAATCTGACTTAACCATAGCTCATACCAATCTGGATGAATATGAATGGAGTCTGCTTGGAGAGGTGGCGGGCAAATGGCTTGATGTCTGGTATGCAGATGAAAAACTAAAGCTGATCATGAAGGCAAGACTCAATTCGGATACGCTATTAAAAATCAATCAGATCAGATTAAAAGATCAGGTAATTACCACGACTGAATTTTCGAGGACTCAAATCAACGATGAACAGTACAACATCATGCAATTGACTGCATTTCAATCGCTTAAAAGCGAAAAAAACAATCTCGGCCTGATGCTTGCAATGAAGGATTCAATCATATTAGATCAAAAAGAGGAATGGTTTCCGGCCTATTTACCACAGAATTATGATTCACTCCTTCACATAGCACTTGAGAACAGAAAAGAGATTGAGGTAAGCAGAAATCTTTCTGACAAAGCAAAAATTAATGTTTTGCTACAAAAAGCCATTTCAAAACCACAACCGGAAATCGGAGTCAATTACAATCCGCAAAATAAGGTACCCTATCTGGGTCTTTTTGTGGCAGTCCCATTGCCTTTTTCAGACAGAAATCAGGGTGAAATTGCCCGAGCTAAGATCGCAGTCGATCAGGCTGCGTCACTGACCGATGCATACAGACTTCAGGTAACGAAAGAAGTCAGAAATGCCTGGGATGAGTATACAACCAACAAAAACAGCTGGGATAAATACAGGCAGTTGAACGAAAAATCTGAATCTGTTCTCAAAATTGTAAAAATGAGTTATTTGAAAGGTGGAACAACCATTCTGGATTACCTTGAAGCAGAAAAAACCTGGTTTGAAATGCAGAACCAATACAATGAAGCCAAATTCAACTACCGGAAATGCTATTTACAACTTCTGTTTACCTGTAACTACAAAAGTCACTAATCAATTATATAAAAATCAGACAATCTGCATTTTATGCGAATAATCCAGTTGTTACCCAAGAAAGTCCAAATATTAACCTGTTCTGTATCTTTGAAGATCATGAGAAAAATATTCACAACCGGCCTCCTTTTTGGCATTTTGCTGTCAGGCTGCAGCAACCACTCCGAAAAGAAAACGAATACACCAATTAATTCAGAACCAGAGCCTTTGGTGAAAGAAGATGGTAAATTCATCGAATTTCCAGCGAACAGCACAAAAACGGGGATCTTTAAATCTGAAATAGCAGCCAGCAAACAATTAACGCTAAGTTTTTCAGCACCGGCCAATGTGATTGGTCGGGTCCATTCCTCCGGAGGGACAGTTCAAAGCAAGATTATCCTGTTTGATTCGCCGGATCTGACAAATATCTATTCAACCTATCTGCAAAACATCACCTTGCTCAAAACTGCAAGAATCAATTTCGACAGGGTTTCGGATCTATTTAAAAACGGGGCTGCGACAGGCAAGGAATTCAACGATGCCTCTACCGAGATGCTGAACATCGAAACGGCGCTCGCCTCAAGTGAGGCACAACTCAGAGAGTCAGGTCTTCATCCTGAAAATATGAACAACGCACCCCTTGGTACGGTTTGGCTGATCTGTGATTTGCCTGAATCTGAATTAAACTCAATCAAAAAAGGACAAAAATACAACCTGCTTTTCCCCAGTTTTCCCAATGAAATATTTGTTGCCAACATCGATGTAATTGCCGATGTCATGAACAGCCAGACAAGAAAGATCAGGGTTCGGCTGTCATTGTCAGACAAACAAACAAAAATCAGACCCGGAATGTATGCGCAAGTCAATTTTGAAGTACCGCATGAAGGATTAATGGTACCCCGGAAATCGGTGATCAGTGCAAATGCCCGATATTATGTTTTCGTCAAAAAATGCACTTGCCTTTTCGAGCGCAGAGAAGTTGCCATTTCTTCCGAAACTGGTGATTATATTGAAATTGCAGGGGGGGTGAGTATTGGTGAAGAAGTCGTTTCTGAAAACGTCTATTTGTTGAAAGGTATTGACATGGGAATTTAATTGATTTTATAATGAGTAGTTCTATCACATTTATCATCAAGCACAGGGCTATTGTTCTGATTTTGGCATTGTTGATGTCAGGAGTTGGTGCCTGGACATGGTCCAAACTTGATATTGAAGCATATCCTGATATCAGTGACACGGAGGTTGGTGTAATTTCCCAACTCAACGGGTTGCCTGCCGAAGAAATGGAGCAGCAGGTTACAATCCCGGTCGAAAGGGCGCTAAATACAGTACCCGGAGTTATTTCAAAACGTTCCAAAACTATTTTTGGCCTTTCAATTGTCACACTCACATTCAACGATAAAACCAATATTTATCTTGCAAGGCAACTGGTTCTGGA
The DNA here is from genome assembly GCA_037129695.1 of Prolixibacteraceae bacterium. Taxonomy (GTDB): domain Bacteria; phylum Bacteroidota; class Bacteroidia; order Bacteroidales; family Prolixibacteraceae; genus CAINVV01. The sequence goes on along the minus strand of JBAXUL010000062.1, from coordinate 15,910 downwards.
GAAATTGAAAGATGCCGATATTCCCGATGGGGTATCACCGGTACTTACTCCAATGACCATGGCCATGGGCGAGATTTTCAGGTACGTCATTCAAGCACCGGATTCCTGTCCTATCACTTATCTCAGGGAGTTGCAGGACTATGTGATTGTTCCCAAACTTCTTCAGGCGGAAGGAGTGGTGGACGTTGCCAATTTTGGTGGCCTCGTAAGGCAATTTCAGGTTATTATCAATCCTTTAACGCTCGAAAAATACAATCTGAAATTTCAGGATGTCGCGGATGCCATTGCTGCCAACAACAAAAGCACCGGTGGGAATTATATCCGTATTGGCTCTTCCCAAATGAATATCAGGGGAATAGGAAGAATTAAAAAAGTAGAAGACATCGAAAACATCGTAGTCGAAAACCGCAACGGGGTTCCGATACTGATCAAAGACATTGCCTCCATTGAAATTGGAAACCTCCCTCCTTCCGGGATTCTTGGATATGTGAACAAAACGAATGGAACCTCCAAAAACATGGGCATAGAAGGGATCGTTCTGCTCAAAAAATTTGAGAATCCTTCGAAAACGATGCTGAATGTGTACGACAAGGTGGAAGAACTTAACCAGGTCATTCTGCCCAAAGGAATAAAAATTGAGACCTATTATGATCGCACCGAATTGGTTTCCCTGACTATTCATACCGTCGCCAAAACGCTGCTGGAAGGCATCCTAGTTGTACTGATTATCCTAACCATCCTGCTTGGTAACTGGAGGGCTGCAGTCATTTCTGCGCTGGCGATACCATTTTCACTGCTTTTTGCCTTCATCTGCATGTATCTGTATGGAATACCTGCGAATCTTTTGTCGTTGGGGGCCATTGACTTCGGTATCATCGTTGATGCTTCGGTGGTCATGGTCGAGGCAATTTTCAGAAATATAACCTATGCCTCCGATGCTGACCGAAAAAATGGGATTGATGGCATTGTGATCCGTTCCGCAAAGGAAGTACAAAAGCAGATCCTTTATACGGTATTGATTATCACCGTAGCACTATTGCCGATGTTCACCTTGCAAAGAGTGGAAGGCCGGCTTTTCTCGCCAATGGCATGGACGCTCTCCCTGGCCATCATCGGTTCCATGATTTATGCGTTGACAATGGTACCTGTTTTAGGATCCTTCCTATTTAAAACAAACTCTTCAGAGGGTAAAAACTACATTTGGGAGTTCATCGAGAAACTTTACAGTAAAATTCTATTGTGGGTATTGAAAGTTCCTAAAACGGTTCTGGCAAGTGCCTTAATTATTGTCACCATCGGAATTTTTTCGGGTGGCAAACTTGGTACAGAGTTCCTCCCGGAGTTGGACGAGGGTTGTATCTGGGTCAGGGTATTTTTGCCGGCAGGTATTTCCCTGGACGCTTCCAATCAGTATCCAGCAATTCTGAGAAAAGAGCTTTCAAATTATGACGAAGTTAAAGGAGTGCTCACTCAATTGGGAAGAAATGATGACGGAACTGATCCTTTTGGTCCGAACAGGGTCGAGGCAATGATCCAGCTCAAACAGCCCTATTCATCCTGGGAAAGCAAACTTACAAAAAAAGAGCTGGTGATGAAGATCAAAAAAAATCTGGAAAATCTGATTCCCGGTGCAACTTTTACCATTTCGCAACCCATTATCGACATGGTAACAGAAAATGCGACGGGATCATCCTCTGATCTTGCTATTTTTGTGACTGGAAGAAATTTGGATACGCTGAGGGTGTATGCAGAAAGAATATTAAAAATAACCAAGACGATCAATGGAGCATCTGAATCATCCATTGAACAAGAGAAGAAACAAACACAGCTTGACATAGAGATTGACAGAAACAAGGCAGCCCGTTACGGAGTAAATGTCGCTGATGTAAATGCGGTGCTTGAGATGGCCGTTGGCGGATTACCTGTCAGTTCTTTGTGGGAAGAAGAACGGAAGTTTGACATTATACTCCGTTTTTCAAAAGAAAGCAGGAAAACCCCTGAACAAATCGGGAAAATCATCATTCCAACAAAAACAGGATTGAGAATTCCCTTGTCTCAGGTTGCAAATATAAAACTATCAGAGGGCCAGACGATTATTGCCCGGGATGATGAGCAACGACAGATCACGGTTAAAACCAATATCAGGGGAAGAGATCAGGGCAGTTTTGCCGATGAAATAAACAATAAAATTATAGATCAAATCAAATTGCCATCAAATTATTACTACAGTCTTGGCGGACAATTCGAAAATCTACAGAGAGCCAGAGACCGGCTACTATTTATCATTCCGGTTACCTTGCTCCTCATTTTCTCCATCCTGCTTATATTATTCAGCTATGAAACAAAACACGTGCTGATTGTGATGGCCAATATTCCGTTCGCCATTGTTGGTGGAATCGCAGCACTTTTAATCAGAAATATAAATATCAGCATCTCTGCTGGAGTAGGTTTTGTTTCATTATCAGGAGTTTGCGTAATGGCAGGAGTCCTTTGGGTAAGTTACCTGAATAAATTATATGCACAACAAACCAGGTCATTGAAGGAACTCGTTTACGACGGTTCTGTGGTTCAGTTCAGACCCATATTTCTGGTGATGCTGATTGCAATCATCGGACTGATTCCGGCAGCACTGAATACAGGGGTTGGTTCTGATGTACAGAGACCTTTGGCTACCGTGATTGTCGGAGGATTAACCTCGTCCCTGTTACTGACAGCCTTCGTTACTCCTGCCTTGTATTACCTGTTGCACAGGAATAAAAAGGATGAGGGAAATAAAGTTACCTGATTAGGCACAGGTTTGTTTTCAATTGCATCCGCATTTACAGCCTGGAAGCAGAATCAGTTCGCAAAGATGGTATCATCCGGCTTTGATAGGTCCTTCCTTCCGCGTGAAGGCTTAAAGTTTTATTAAAATATTAGATTAATTTATTTATATACAATTACATGAATATTAAATACTTGAATATAATAGTCCATACATTTATTACCTTTGGATTCACAAAATTCAAACCAGATATCAAACAATGAAAAATCGAGTGATTGGCTTATTTATTACCGCAACCATGTTGATATCTATCACAGATTGCAAAACACAAAACAACAGGCAAATGATTGACAAGACAACTGTTCAGACGCTGGATACGCAGAAATATCTGGGCACCTGGTATGAAATAGGGAGGATTCAGAACACTTTTGAAAAAGATCTTGTTGGTGTTACTGCTACGTACTCGCTGCTGAAGAATGGCAAAATTGAAGTACTGAATCAGGGCTATTACAAAACGATTGATGGCAAATTGAGCAAAGCCGTTGGTAAAGCCAAACTGACAGATCAACCCGGAAAGTTGAAAGTTGCTTTCTTCCTTTTTTTCTATGCAGATTACAATGTAATGGAATTGGATCAGGAAGATTACCAATGGGCACTTGTGGGAAGTTCGACTCCGGGCTATTTATGGATACTTGCCAGAAAATCTTCCATCCCGGATGAGTTGTATCAGGAAATACTGAAGAAAGCAGAAAAGAGAGGATATGACACTACCCTGATTTACAAGGTTCCGCAAAAAATGTTAGTCAATAATTGAAAATGAAGCGCTTTACGGTAGCTTCACTACTTAAACATTTCCGCAATCTGAAGTTTAATCTCTAAAGGATCGGCATTCAGAGAAAATATTTTTTCAGGCTTCAGGTAATTGACGGAATTTTCACTTTTAAATTTTTCAATTCCGCCACCTGTGATATTCAGCATCACTAGTGCTTTCGGATCAATCAGCTTCTCTCTTACTGCCTGTATCAGGGAGGCGACGGCTACTGCTGCGGCCGGTTCAAGATCATTTCCTTCCAGACGCAAAAATAGTTCTGCCGCCTTTTCAGCATCTTTATTATCTATTCCGATAATTGTACCACCCGCATCTGATAACGCATCATACAGACCCCCTTTGATGGCATAGGGGGGTTTGCGGTTCGACAGAACTTTGGCATTAATCTCTTCTACCTGTTTTCTGGCTAAATCGTCATCGATTGGCAGCATCACCGGAGATTGCTGGTCCCATGCCTCTTTAATGGGCAGGAAAGGAGCATTTTGCGAAAGCATCAGTTTCATTTTGTTGCAACCGTAGCGACCATCTTCAAGGAACCTCAGATTGGCCTCCCAGGCAGCGATGGCTCCAGTTCCGCTGCCGATGGCCTGGAAATAGTATTCAGGGATCTTTCCGATGGTGGTTACTGCGGATAAAACCGTGGTTCCCATGCCATCACGGCGTGCAACATTCTTCGCTCCTCCTTCCGGATAAAAACCTTCCAGTTCGACTGCCAGATTGGAAAGGTGAATGGCATCAAAATAGTCGCCACCACTTTCGCAAGCTATGATTCTCACACATGGATCCAGCTGACCGTCAAACCACAATGCCCGGATATTGTCGAGCGGAATGGTGAGTAAAAGCGGAATCTTATTTTGGGAACAGACCCTGGCAAAAGCTCTTGCTGTATTGCCGGCTGAAGCCACAACCATCACTCCTTTCGAATTGTTGGTCCTGGCACAGACAGAAAAGGCCTCACACTCCTTAAAAGTACCTGATTTCATGAAAGCGCCCTTTTCGGGCCAATATCCGTTGAAAGTAATGTATAAATTCTCCAGACCAAGAAATTCAGCCATCCCTTCACTCCGGTAAGTCACAGGCATTCCTGAACCATCCAGCATCCTTTCAACAGGTAACCAGTCAGCAAACCGGTACAGTCCGGAATATTCCGTATGTAACTTGATTTGCTTATTGATATAAACTGCCCTGATTAAACTTGGTGGATGGGGATTCGGACACTGGAGTTCCCAATTCTTATCAGAAAATCGGGTTCCACAGCAAAGTGACTCGAGATGGTATTGCGTAGGCTTGAAGTCTGTCATTGCAAAAATGTTTGTACATGCCAAATTTAATTCATTTGGGATGTCCGGCAACATGGGATCATTGAAAAATTGAAATTGGCACAAGAAAAAAGCAGGGAGCATAAGCCTCCCTGCTTTACCTAACCTAAACCTAACCTAAATAACCTTTCAAAGTGTGAAAGGGTACGTTAAATATTTTCGTATTAAATACTACACAATTATAACAATTTTTTAGAGGTTTTCCAAATGTTTTATCATTTTTTTTGTAAAAAAATGATAAAACAAAGAACTATTCCTTCATATTGTGATAAACATTGGTAACATCTTCATCCTCATCAAATTTCGCAAGCAATTTTTCTATGGCAGCCATCTGCTCTTCATTCAGTTCTTTCGTTTCAGACGGGATTCTTTCGAAATCAGCACTGACAATTTCAAAATTATTCTCCTCAAGGTATTTTTGAATCGGTCCAAAAGCTTCAAAATCCCCGTAAATAATCACATTTTCATCTTCTTCAAAAATTTCCTGAACTCCAAAGTCAATCATCTCTAGTTCAAGTTCCTCTATATCCAGATCAGGTTTCCCCATGATTTTGAACTGGCTTTTGCGCTCAAACATATAATCCACGCAGCCTGTAGTACCAAGCGCTCCGTTTAATTTCGTAAAGTAGCTGCGAACATTGGCAACAGTTCGGGTCGGATTATCAGTTGCAGTTTCGACCAACATGGCGATTCCGTATGGACCATACCCTTCGTAAACCACCTCCTTGTAATCTGCCTGGTCTTTTGAAGTGGCTTTCTTGATGGCCCGTTCAACATTTTCCTTAGGCATACTTGCGGCTTTTGCATTCTGCATCAGCACCCTCAACCTGGAGTTGGAGGATGGGTCCGGACCGCCGGTTTTGATACAAATAGCAATCTCTTTTCCAATCCTGGTAAAAGTTTTGGCCATTGCTCCCCAACGTTTCATCTTCCTGGCCTTACGATATTCAAATGCGCGTCCCATAGTTTAAAAACTAATTAATTTTGGTTTGCAAATTTAATGGATTTTGACAAAATCAAACCTGACTTATTCCGAATGTTTGACCAGAGTTCGAATATTGTTAAAAATTCTAACCTGAAGTGCTCAATTGCCGGAAGGTATCTCCAATAAAGCCCTGTAAAGCAACAACATGGTAGATATCGGAAAAATGAAGAAGTTAGCTCTAAACTTTACCCTTTTTTACTTTGGGGAATGGAAAACCGAACTGATTGTGTTCATTGTCAACTTTTATTCACGTTTCCACCCAGGCCAATTTATCTTATACCCAACATTTGAGTCCTTTTCATGGTAAGCAAAGTTGATGACTTTCGCAGGATTAAACTATAAAGTGAACGAAGAAAATGTCACCTTTTAATCCATCACACTCCTGGTGGAAACCTTGATCCATCGGCCTCCTGGAAACAACAACAAGGCATTAAGGCAAAAGGCACTGAAAATAATCAGATTGCCAACACGACTATCCCCATATATGACAGTAATCCTACCTGCCAGCGCAAACAATCCGCCCAGTATCATCGCAAGATTGCTGTGGATCCGGTTGTTTCTGAATCCGAGCAATCCTGCCAAAACGGGAATAATAAAGGCACCGGAGAAAAAAGAAAGCGCGATCAGCAAAGATTGAATGATGGAAGTAATCTTCAGCGCCAATAAAATGCTTAAGACCCCCAAGCCAAGAATAATAAGTCTGGTTTGGCGAATGGATCCGGGTGAATCAAGATCTTTGTTGACAGTATTGGCTACAATGACAGATGATGTCATTAAAGTAGTGGAAGCTGCAGACATGATTCCGGATAAGATGGCAGCCACAAGTAGACCTATCCCCCATTCCGGCAAAATTTGATTCAGTACGGAGATCAGCGAAGAACCTTTTTGGAAGTCAAAATCAGGGAATTGATGGGATGCAAATATGCCAAGCCAGGTAATCATGAACGCGAAAGGAATAAGTATCAACCCGGTGAGTAAAACGCTTTTGCGGGCGACCTTTTCGTTTTTCGCGCAAAATAATCTCGTGTAAATATCCGGACCCACCAAAAAGGTCGTTGAATGGGTCAGAAAAAGTACAAACAGGTCCATGGGATGAAATCCTTCATTAAACGGAAAACCAAGCCGGGTCATTTCACCCTGGCTTACAGGAATCCTGAAAAAGAGGTAAACCGCAACAGCCATCACGCCCGCAATAATAATGAACGACTGGGTCATATCAGTTTTAATGACAGAAATCTGCCCACCAATTGCCGTATAAAAGACGAACAAGGAACCGATCCCCCAAACAGATAATTCATAGGATAATCCAAAAAAACTGTTCATCACCTTGGCTCCTCCGATGATCTGAGCCGCGATAATGCCAATCCAGGCAATAGGAATGACCAGGGAAGCTATCACCTTGGCTTCTTCACCATACTGATCTCCTATTAATTGCGGCAATGTATATTTTCCGTAACGTTTGACCAGCGGCGCTACGAATACCAGAAGCAGAAGCCCCACCGATCCTGTAAGAATCCACCACGCTGCCGCCCATCCCTGTGAGAAAGCCAGATCACTGCTTCCCAGAATGGCAGAACTGCCAAGAATGGTCGCCAGTAGCGAACCCGTGATTTGCCAGACATTACCCCGATTTCCGGCAACAAGGTAATCACCCGAAGTACGTATCTTCCGGGAGGAATGGATACCTATTCCGATCAAAAGAAGAATGTAAGAGAAAAGGATCAGGTATTTGAGCATGGCTGTAGAATGTTCTTATCTCTTAATTCATAATCAGTTCCTTGGAAACAGCCTGGCCAAAACCATGGATGATGATTTTTCCGGTCGACAGGGTAACAATGGCGTAACTGTTGGATTCAGGAAAGTTACCTTCAATCAAGCCATTGACGGTATAGTAATGAATTCCGTTGATCTGTTCGTAACCCCCCTTGTGATCGTGGCCCTGAAAGACACATTTGACCTTCTTGCTCTGTTCCAGAATGGCTCTGACAGCTGCAGCATTTTTGACAGAAACTTTGGTCTCTCCATTCAAGAGTTGATGCACGAAAACAACCACAGGCAATTTGGTGTCTGACAATACTTTGTTAAGCCAGGTTAACTCATGAGCAGGCACATTCGAGTCAAACCATTCAAAATTTCCCTTGTCATAGGCCCGGCCCGTAGAATCGAAGCAAGCATCCAGTACGATGAACTGATATCCACCTTTTTGAAAAGAATACCAGGTATCATTTTTACTGATGCGGCTGTTTTGAGCGATCGAATAAAATTGCTCCTTGGAAATGCAATCCTCATCATGGTTCCCCAAAACATGGTACCGGTCTCCCTTGAAACGGGAAAATTCCGTTTCAATTACCCGAAGGAATCCCAGGGCTTTTTGGTTGTCAGTAGGAACCGGCATATCCTTAAAGTCACCCAATTCGATCAAAAAACCTACTTTTTTCTGATTCATGGTGTCGATGCACTGTTTCACTTTATCGAGCGACTGCCTGTACTTCCTTGTCCCATTGTCGGGGATAGCGGCATAATGGACGTCGGTGAACATGCCGAATGAAAATGTCTGGGCAATCGTGGTGCTGCCGGTTATCAGCAGTCCCATTAACAATATGGCTAATCTTGAAATTTTTTTCATGGGTTTAATTCTAAACTTTTTCGCAATAAAAGTAACAACTTCACCGTTCAAAAACTGATGTCCATTGATTTATGCCTGTTTTTGATGAAAGAAGATCCACCGGAGGAAGGTTCGATCCTGCTTTCTTTGCACGCCTCCATCATCTTTCATGTCTGTTTGGGTAAGAGCTGTAAGGATTTGTTACGGATGACAATCAATGAAGTTAATGCAAGAAGCCAATAATTTGATCCAAAGAGTGATTTTTATTAGGAATTGAAGCGCTGAAAATTATTTACTTTGCATAACAATCGGGCATAAGGAATTCCATGAAACTGAAATTTCGATCCTGAATAAGATGTCTTCTCATTTTTGACCTATTCCAATTGTCCCATTTAAAACCAGTTAGTTATGAAAGCAATCAGAAAAATGCTGCCACAAAAGGGTTTGTGGATGGAAGATGTTCCTGTTCCTGAACCCGGCGTCAATGAGGTATTGATAAAAATAAGTAAATCAGCTGTTTGCGGAACAGATCTGCATATTTACAAATGGGATGCCTGGTCGCAGAAAACCATCCAAACTCCCATGACCATTGGTCACGAATATGTGGGGAAAGTGGTAAAGATCGGGAACGAAGTGACCAAAGTCCATATCGGCGAACGAGTTACCGTTGAAGGCCATATTGCATGCGGTTTCTGCCGTAACTGCAGAAGGGGACGCAGACATATTTGTGACCATACAGTGGGAATTGGCGTCAATCGCGATGGTGGTTTTGCGGAGTACGTCTGTGTTCCTGCAGAAAACGTATTGCATATTGACTCGCGGATACCCGACGAGATTGTTTCTATCATGGATCCACTCGGGAATGCGACGCATACAGCTCTCTCCTTCCCGTTAATCGGTGAAGATGTGCTCGTAACCGGCGCAGGCGGTCCAATCGGCTGTATGGCCATTGCAATCTGCAGATTCGTTGGCGCTCGCAATGTGGTTGGATCAGAAGTGAGTGAATACCGCAGGAATCTTGCCCGGAAAATGGGTGCGACGCTCGTGATTGACCCCATGAAGGAGCAGATTGCTGATGCGATGAAACAGGTAGGCATGGTCGCAGGTTTCGATATTGGCCTGGAGGTTTCAGGTTCACCGGTTGCATTCGACAGCATGATCAAATCGATGTACAATGGAGGAAAGATCTCCTTGCTCGGAATACTGCCTGATACCACCCAGATTGAATGGGACAAGGTTATTTTCAAGGGGCTCACCCTCAAAGGCATTTACGGCCGTGAAATGTATGAAACCTGGTACAAAATGGAAAAGATGTTGTTGTCAGGTCTAAATATTGCCCCGGTAATCACACACCGCTTCCATTATACAGAATTTCAGAAGGCTTTTGAAATCATGGAGGAGGGAAATTGTGGTAAAATTATTTTAGACTGGGAAAATTAACACCAATTGTTTCCGGTCTGCAACATTTTCCTACTTTTGCGGATACAAGGCCACTTTAGCTCAGTTGGTAGAGCAGCTCATTCGTAATGAGCAGGTCGCCGGTTCGAGTCCGGCAAATGGCTCAATGTTCAAACAATGAAAATTGTTTCTAAACGCTTGAAATCAGATAATTTCAAGCGTTTCTTTTTATTATCCATTTTTCTGGAACTCACCAACTATATTTGGCGCCATTACCTTTATGTTTAATATTGGGGTAGTATAATAGAATGAGCGTAAATATTCCCGAAATTTACCCTTGTAATTAGTTATCCAGGTTAATCAGTGTCTTGCTTATTGCATCCCTGAGGTCTGCATTTACTTTCGTCTCTTCTGCATAGTTGGGCCAATTGTTTACTACCCCGTTTATCTGGCGAATTATATGATCAGCTTTCTTGATATTCATCTGTTTGGCAACGGATAACAGATCATCCCGGGTTATTTTTTGTCTTTTACCGTTTACACTGAGCGACTGCTGGCTGACCCATGCGCTGCCAGGCCGATAGGAATGGCAAACATCAAAAGCGGGAGATAATCTCCAATTACCGGTATTGTCCATAATGAAACCAAAATTTTTCGTGTGGTCATCACAGTTGCGGGAAATGACATTGAATACCATCCGCCTGAATACCTGTTCAGCCTGTGGATAAGGCAGACCCAGCAGACGAAGGGTTTCAAACAGTTGCTCATAGCTGTAGTCATTTATATCGTTGAAATCAAAATGACGCATGGCACAAAAACTCTGGGTATGAAGTTTGCCTTTACCCGGTTCACGATCGAATCTGCGGGTCATAAAGTGTGCCCTATCATGTTCTTCCAACAACCGGCACTCTGTCATTTCGATCTCTGCCACCTTTGCCATTAGGTGATAAGCCATTTCAACGCGACCGTATCCAAATGAAGAACCAAATTGACTATCGGTAACACCATCGAATTTAATCAGCCAATGTGTAAAGCCTTTTGGTGCCTCTGCCTGACCACTGCGAACTTCTCCGGTTGAAGTGTTATAAGCAATTACTGCCTTTGCTCTTGCACCTCCGGCAGATGTGCCTATTTTCAAGATGTCAAGTAATGCCTTCGATTCGTTGGCAGTAAGATTGGTTGAGAAATCTTTACGTCCTGTAAGTATCTCATTTGCCAACTGTACAAGATCGTTGATTTCAAGTTTTGTGGCGGTATTTGATCCTTTTGGCTCAGGTGGTTCAAATTCCAAAGCTCCCATTCCACGTTTACCAATAAAACAAAGCATTTCAACAGGGTTCAGGCTTCCTGTGGCACGCCCCTGCCTGGAGAGCCAGGCGTTAATGATTGCATTTCCGTATTTGTCGGGTAAGACATCGGCAAGCAGTCCTGGCAATCCTTTAAATGCATCACTATTTCGTAGTTCAGAAAATGAAAAGATACGATTCCTTGCTTCGGCCAGTGGTATAATTATGGGTGAGAGATCCCAGTGGCTATTCAGAAAAGAAGGCTCAAATTCAAATGAACCTAGACCGGTAGAGGCATTCCAGGCTACAGCACCAACGGGAATATTCCAGATTTTAATATTTGCAGTATTGGCCATTACCAGTCGGATTTAGGTTTAGGTACTTGTTTGCCTGTTCGTGATGCCCTGATTTTCTGCGATTTTTCGAGTTTAGCCAACTGAATAGGGCTCAGCTGTCTGGTAACCTGAAATTCGGACAACATTGGGAGTAACTTCAGGGCACGAAGTACTGTAATAAATGTGAGCATGTTACTGCTTACACCATTTTCAAACAAGCTGAGCGTAGACCTGTTTATTCCTGCCTCTTTTGCTAATTTTGCCTGGGTTTTGTTTTGCTCAACCCTTTGATACTTTACAAAAGAACCGATTGTTGCAAGTAAGGCGGTATCACTCATCGCAATCCATTCATTGTTGGTTATTTCCGACATTATATTACGATTATGTAGTTAATGTTGTAAATATCCAACAAATATAAGATTAAATATTTATATTCCAAATTGTTTGAAAATACACCCGATATTTGCCAGTCGCTGTCACTTATACATTAGACATATATAATTACCTCTTTTAATGCCAGTTAAGTACAAAAAATGAAACTTTGATTACGAAAAAAGAGGTTATAAAAATTGCCAGAGATACTCATGCATTTTTGGGTCGCTTGTCCGAAACTGTGAAATGGCATTTCACCCCTCTGTAACCGCCTAAAATACAGCCGATTCCAGAGGTAGTGCTGAACATTCGTCTGGACTAGTTCTTTTATCAACCAGCGTATTTTATTTTGGTCTATATCAAATAGTTGTTACGCTTGAAAACAGGGTCGGTCTGTTTGGGTCTATTATCAAAATGCATTAATCCTTGACCTATAAATAAATGACCTACTACACGCTTGTTGCAATCGCATTGCTCCATCTCCGATCAACTACAACCTTTTAATTGACATAAGATTCATTGAAGAAATTTGCGAGAAGAAATTCGCCCAAATTTTAACATTGTTAAAAAACGTAAATTTATAGGATTCTGCCACCAAAATTCATATCTTCGTATATAACCTAGTCTCATTCCCTTAATGAACATTTGATTGGTTAAAAAAGTGCATAATGCATTGTTTTTATCTCTGGATTTAAACATGTTATTTTTGTTTTTTTGATTGATGTTTTCTTTTTTGAAAATCAGTCTCTTTCAACTTTTTTAATTGAAACCAATGAACCAAAAACCTAAAGTTCTTGTCATTGATGAAGATCCAAGGACAGGAAGAACAATTAAGAATTTTTTGATCTTACACAAATTTGACGTTTGCTATGCTGGTAACGGAACGTTAGGACTCCAAAGAGTTCTGGAATTTAAACCAGACATCATTTTGTGCGAAATCAACATGGAACCAATTGACGGCATTGAAATTTACAATGTGGTCAAAGAATCAATGGGTGAAACTCAGACCTCATTTATCGCCATGTCCAGGCAGTTCGAATTGAAAGATATCCGGAAGTACATGAACATGGGAATGGATGATTTTATCGCAAGACCGGTTGTTCTCGATGACCTTTTAAGGTCCATATACAACAGGCTGAGTAAGATCCGTAAATTAAGAAATATCTGTCTCAATGAATTCAATGTATTGTTCAATCTTTCAAAGGATGGAGTATTTCTGCTTGATAATTTTGAGATTACTGATGCCAATCAGGCATTCTTAAATATGCTTGATTTAAACAAGGAGGATCTCAATAATTACAGCATTGAGAATTTCTTCAGCAGAGAATCCATTCCCGCGATCAAAGAGGCTATTCAGTATTGTAGCAATGGATCCGGAAATCGAAGTATCGAAAATATATCCATCCAGACCAAAAATGGATTGATGAAAGAGGCTTCCTTTCAGGTAGGTACCTGTGAAAATTCAGCGGTACACCAGGTGATGATCGGAATAGTTGCATTGCACGCTACCGAAAAAGCAACTTTCGATATCGAACAATCCATTGCCGAAGTCTTGATTATGCTTAAAAGAGAAAACATAAGAACCTCTGCATCTGCCGTTAAGAGAATTACCGAAGTCTTAAAACATCAAAACTCAAATTCTGCTGTACCTGATTGTGAATTATTCTCCAAACGCGAAAATGAGGTACTGAATCTATCCATGGAGGGCATGCCCACCAAACTGATTGCAGACAAACTGTCCCTTTCAGACAGAACCGTCGAGAAATACCGATCGAAACTGATGGAAAAAACCGGCTCCAACAATATCATTGAGGTAATCCATTACGCGCTCAGAAATAAATTAATCAACCTATAGGTCTTCAGTGACCTCAAGTTGAAAGAACATTTAAATGTTTTAGATTTTGAATCCCCTTTTTCGGGAATTCTGCCGGTTATGTCGCGCAAAGCTCGCAAAGTCCGCAAAGAAAAAAAACAGCAATATTATTTGTTCATGACTTAAAAGGTTGAAACAATTCGTTGCGTATCCAAAAATTTCGCTGGAAGGTTTATTTCTTAAGTTAAAAGAACATTTAAATGTCGTAGATGCTGATTCTTATTTTTTGAGGATTCTGCCAATTGTGTCGCGCAAAGCCCGCAAAGAAAAAATACGACATTATTATTTGTGCATTACTTAGATTCCCTCTAATTTATTTCTTTTTCCAGTTCCTGGGATTAAAATAGGATTTGTATTTGGTGAGAAGTTCCTTGCCAAGCAACAATCCGCCTGACCAGAACATGATTTCGCCTACGACAAGAAAAACGGTTGTCAGGGTGATTTTTAAGCCGCTGTCAAGTTTTAAAAACGGGACAACAGGAATAGCCAGGAAAAATGGTACACAGGCGATTACCAGAAATAAGCCTGTTTTGAATTTCAGCGATTTTTTCATGGCTTGTTTATTCCAAATTTATTTAATTCCGAAGGATTTGTCATTGGACATTCCCAATACTCCAAGGTAAAGCAGTTTGGCCGCATCTTCCATAATTTCAGGAGTCAGCGCATCGGTATTATCTAACGGTCCATGGTAATAGACAGTTTTTACGGATCCCGGTGTATAGATATGAAGTGTTTTATATCCCACTTTCTCAAAAATTGCACCGTCTGTTCTTGGTCTGCCGAAACTGACTCTTGCCAATGAAGCAGTGAAATCGCGGTGAATGTATTTGGCATTGGCCTCCTCAAAATATTTCAGGATTTCAGGAAACGATTTGCCGTTGGCGAGCATAAGCCCTGTTCCATTGCCAACCATATCGAGGTTGATCATGCAAAGCACCTTTTCTTTAGGCCAAACTGGTGATTCAACCATCTTTTTACTGCCGTACAATCCACACTCCTCTCCACCAAAAAACGCGAAAATGATTGTTCGGGCCGGTTTTACAGAAGAAGAAGCCAGGGCTTTGGCAGCCGCCAGGATATCGACCGAACCTGAAGCATTATCCAGCGCTCCTGGGAAAAGACAACCCGGACTACCTACCGCATCAAGGTGAGCCCCCAAAATGATGGCTTCTTTTTTCAGAACCGGGTCCGAACCTTCGATGATACCGATCACGTTACACGACCGACTATCGGGAAAATAACTGGTGGAAGCGGTTATCTTCACTTTGGTATTCAAGGCAAAAGAGTTGGGTTGGATGTTTTTGGTAATGGAAGCGTGTGTATCGGCGTATTTTTTGCCGGTACCGGCAAAAAGCTCCTCCGCGACAGGTTCTGCAATGTGTGCATAAACAAATCCTTTGAGGAAAGAAGTGTTGGGATTAGCGATCTTGCTTACATACAACAATCCGGCTGCCCCTAACTCCCTGGCATGCTGAAACTTGTATCTGTGGTAACTGTAACGTTCCCATTTGAGTTGGATGCTGTCATTTCCACCGTAGGGGACCCCGGTTTCCATCAAAAGAATTTTGCCTTTTACGTTGATGTTGCTGTAATCGTCATAACCCAGTTCAGGTGCAGAAATGCCGTAGCCAACATAAACAATTTCCCCCGATACACTTCCCGAGGCGGAGTTGGAACCTGGATAGTAATCATCCGGGAAATGGTATTCCTTGCGCTGATTGTCCTTCCCCGGCAGCAAAGTTATGCTTCCAGGTGTGTGCACTTCACTGTAGGCATTCGGAAAATACTGCAAATAAGTACTGTCGCTAAGTCCAGGCTTTACCCCGGCCTTGCTGAGCTGATCTGCTACCCATCCGGCTATTGCCAGATAACCCGGTGAACCCGATAATCTTCCACCATATCTTGGAGAACTCAAAACAGCAGCATCATTGAGCAAGTCGTTGCTCGAGATGGAATGGAAAGTGGTGAGAATGGCTTTTTCCTGATCCTGGGCAGAAACGGGCAAAACCGGTGTGAGTAAGAATAGCAGTAGCAGATATTTATATTTCATCAGTATGATTTTTTTTCGGAAGTTAAGTTAAAAGAACAATTAAATGTCGTAGATGCTGATTCCCATGTTTTGAGGATTCTGCCAGTTGTGTCGC
>JBAXUL010000061.1:0-23013 GCA_037129695.1 Prolixibacteraceae bacterium | reverse complement strand
GAGACAAGGCATGCCTTGTCTCTACCGCGCCTCCATCATTATTATGACAACCCAATTCATCTACCCCGGATTTTTCATTACCTGTCAATATCAAAATTCCATGCACATGGTTTGGCATAATTGCAAATTCGCCCAATTCAAAAAATGGAAAATATTTGGGGATTTCGTGCCAAAAATGATGGGCAAATGTTCCCATTTCGGACAATATCATTTTCCCATCTGTAATTTTCCCAAAATAATATTCAGGGCTTTGGGTACATATCGTGATAAAATAAGCTGCATCCACCCATAATTCAAATCTTGCCTGCGGGATGAAGGAATTCTTTATTTATTTTGAAATTTGTCGTGCATGGTTTCAATTTTTCCCCACCATAATTTACATCAAATTACCAACAATAACGAATTCTGTCTATATTTATTGCCACAAAACCAGACGATGTTTGATCAGACGAACCAATTAACGATAGATGGCGAAGATGGTTTCACAAAGGTTTCGGTGGAATTCAATTTGCTTAAAACTAAATTGATCTGGCCATTTATAATTTACCCGAACACTGCAGAATCGTTTTTGAAACAAGGAGGTTTGAAGAGGTTTCCAACCGTGAAATCGCCGAAAAACTGAGTGTCATCCAAATACCTGTCAATGAATACTCCCATGAAAAAAACAACATTTTACCTTCTGATTGCTTTTCTGTTGGTCAGCACCTACAGTTCTGCTAAAGAGTTTCATGTATCTAAAAACGGAAATGATACGTCTGAAGGTTCTGTGATAAAACCATTTCTAACTATTTCTCAGGCTGCCAGAAACGCCATTGCAGGTGATACTATTACTGTGCATTCGGGTGTTTACAGGGAATGGATCAATCCCGCCCGTGGTGGAAAAAGTGATACCAAAAGAATTCTTTACCGTGCATCTCCAGGAGAGAAAGTTGAAATCAAGGGCTCTGAAATAGTATCCGGCTGGAAAAAGGAGACAGAGGGAGTCTGGAAGGTCACAATTCCCAACTCCTTTTTCGGTGATTACAACCCTTACCAGGATACGATGAGCGGAGATTGGTTCAATAGGCAGGGACGGATCCATCATACCGGCGAACTATTTCTGAATGGCAAATCGTGCTATGAGAAAGAGACAATAGAAAAAGTATACAATCCGGTCGTGGCAATCAATGTGCAGGATTCCATTGGTTCAACTTTTACCTGGAACTGCGAAAGCAATAGGGAGACAACCACCATCTGGGCCAACTTTCACAAAGTTAATCCCAACAAGGAACTGACCGAAATCAGCACACGGCGGACCATCTTCTATCCGGATAAACCAGGAATCAACTACATCACCATCAGAGGCTTTCACTTCAGTCAGGCAGCTACCCAATGGGCAGCACCCACCGCCGAACAGGTTGGCATGATCTCCACCCACTGGAACAAAGGGTGGATTATCGAGAACAATGTGATCAGCGATTCAAAATGCAATGGCATCACGCTGGGAAAAGAGCGCGGATCGGGGCACAACGTGTGGACTCTCGACAAGGAAAATATGAACCGGGATGGCAATATCCATTACATCGAGGTACTGTTCAATGTGCTGCGCAAGGGCTGGAACAAGGAGAATATCGGATCACACATCGTACGGAACAACACCATCTACAATTGCGAACAGACCGGCATTTGCGGCAGCATGGGAGCGGCCTTCTGCACCATCGAAAACAACCACATCTACAACATCTGGACAAAAAGACAATTTACCGGGGCCGAAATCGGTGGAATAAAATTTCATGCGGCGGTTGATACTTACATCGGGAAAAACCGGATCCACAATTGCGGCAGAGGCGTTTGGCTTGATTGGATGACACAGGGCACAAGGGTATCCTGCAATCTTTTCTACAACAATAGCATGGAAGATCTTTTTCTGGAGGTGAACCACGGACCATTTGTGGTTGACAACAATATTTTCTTGTCGCCAATGGCCATCAGAACTCAGTCGGAAGGCGGGGCTTATCTTCATAACCTGATCGCCGGAGCATTTTACATGTGGCCGGAACCCAACCGTTTTACTCCCTATTTCCTTCCCCACTCCACCGATATTGCCGCAATGACAACGATTCTTTCAGGAGATGACCGGCTTTACAACAATATCTTCGTCGGCCCGGGTGACAAAACGTTCAAAAACGACCGGTATAAGTTTGGCTCAGAAGTGTATAACAGCGCAAAGCTTCCGGTTTGGATCAGTGGAAATAGTTATTGCAATGGAGCAAAACCATCCTTGAAAGAGACCGAGTTTACGAACGATTCAACCCATAACCCGCGAATAAATCTGGTTGAAGAAGAGGATAACGTTTACCTGCATCTTACCTTGAACCAGGATTTAGTCATCCATAAGAGACAAATAATCAATACCGCGTTATTGGGAAGGGCAAAAATCCCCAGGGCACGCTTCGATAACCCGGATGGAAGTGAATTGATGATTGATCAGGACTTTTTTGGGAACAAGCGTTCTGAAGGAAACAATCCGGCAGGCCCTTTTGTCAAAGTAACATCTGAAAAAATGGTATTAAAGATCTGGTAGGCCAGGAGAACGATTGCATTTCAATTGTGACACTTCTCGGTAGACAAAACGCAAGAAATTAAGCTCTGCTTTGTCGTTTAATTGCTTAAATTATTGTAACTTGAGGAAGCGTGCAATCACAATTCCAATTCTTCAACTTAAAATTATTCGCCAGCCATGTCTATTGAAAATACTGCTTCTTTGATCCCGGATGAACGGATTATGGACAGAATTTTTCTGATCCGGGACCAAAAGGTAATGCTTGACCGGGATTTGGCTGAGTTGTATGGTGTCGAGACAAAAACATTGAAACAACAGGTTCGTAGAAATCCGGATCGTTTCCCAATTGATTTTATGTTTGAATTATCTAAGAATGAATTCTCCAACTTGAGGTCACATTTTGTGACCTCAAGTTGGGGAGGAAATCGCTATTTGCCAATGGAATTTACAGAACAAGGAGTAGCTATGCTATCAAGCATTTTAAACAGCAAGAAAGCCATCGGTGTCAATATTCAGATCATGAGGATTTTCACCAGAATAAGAGTGATGTTTACTGACACTTTAAGCCTCAAATTGGAGATAGGTGAGATCAAGAAAAAGCTTCAGAATCAAGACAAAAACATAGAGCTGGTCTTCAGCTACCTGGACGAATTAATCACCAAACAGGAAAACACCTCACCCCGCAAACAAATTGGATACAAACCCAATAATTAGTTTTATCCCGATACATACCACTCAGAACCATCACTATCCCTGTGCTGCAATCAATATCTCCAAAATCTTTTTTCCGGCTGCTGCAACGGAGGTTCCAGGACCGAATATGGCGACGACTCCTGCATCATACAAAAATTGATAATCCTGCGAAGGGATAACACCTCCTGCAATAACCATGATATCCTCGCGTCCCAGATTTTTCATCTCTTCGATGACTGCAGGAATGAGTGTTTTGTGTCCGGCTGCCAGTGAAGATATGCCCATCACATGAACATCGTTTTCGACTGCCTGTTTGGCAGCCTCTTCCGGAGTCTGGAAAAGGGGCCCCATGTCCACATCGAAACCAAGGTCAGCATAACCGGTGGCAACAACTTTGGCGCCCCGGTCGTGACCATCCTGACCCATTTTTGCAATCATAATGCGGGGTTGACGACCCTCTTTTTCGGCAAATTTTCGAACCAGCTCCTTCGCACTGGTGAAGTCGCTGTCATTTTTAGCTTCTGATGAATACACGCCTGATATGGTTCTGATGGTTGCTTTGTATCTTCCTGCAATTTTCTCACACGCAAAGGAAATTTCACCTAAGGTAGCACGTTTTTGTGCAGCATCAATGGCCAACTCCAAAAGGTTGCCATCACCCGTACGGACTGATGCTGTGATCGCCTCGAGGGAAGCCTGCACTTCGGCTTCATTGCGGTTGGCGCGGAGATGGTTCAGCCGGTCAATCTGCGAAAGGCGCACGGCGCTGTTATCGATCTCAAGAATATCGATGGGATCTTCTTTCTCCAACCGGTATTTATTGACTCCGATGATGGCCTGTGTGGCAGAATCAATGCGTCCCTGGGTACGTGCAGCGGCCTCTTCTATGCGCATTTTAGGTACACCTGTTTCGATGGCTTTGGCCATTCCGCCCAGTTCTTCCACTTCCTCAATGAGCGCCCAGGCTTTCCGCATCAATTCGTTGGTCAGGCTCTCAACATAATAAGAACCAGCCCAAGGATCAAGTGACCGGCAGATTTCGGTCTCCTGCTGCAGGTAAATCTGGGTATTTCTGGCTATCCTGGCGGAGAAATCGGTAGGCAAAGCGATGGCTTCATCGAGTGCGTTGGTGTGCAACGACTGCGTGTGGCCCAAAACGGCTGCAAGTGCCTCAATGCAGGTGCGGCCAATATTGTTGTAGGGATCCTGCTCTGTAAGGGACCATCCGGATGTCTGTGAATGAGTTCTAAGAGCCATAGACTTTGCACTTTTTGGATTGAATTGCTTGACCATTTTTGCCCAAATCATCCTTGCAGCGCGCATCTTGGCGATCTCCATAAAATGGTTCATCCCGACACCCCAGAAAAATGAAAGACGGGGTGCGAAAGCGTCGATGTCGAGTCCGGCCTTGATCCCTGTGCGGATGTAATCCAAACCGTCGGCCAGGGTGTAGGCCATCTCAATATCCGCGGTAGCGCCCGCTTCCTGAATATGGTACCCTGAGATGGAGATTGAATTGAATTTCGGCATCTTCCGGGAAGTGAATTCAAAAATATCCGCAATGATCTTCATGGAGAATTCGGGTGGATAGATATAGGTATTTCTTACCATGAATTCCTTGAGAATATCATTCTGAATGGTTCCGGCCAGCTCTTCCAGTTTGGCACCCTGTTCAAGTGCAGTCACAATATAAAAAGCCATCACGGGCAGAACTGCACCGTTCATGGTCATGGAAACCGACATCTTGTTGAGTGGGATCTGGTCGAAGAGAATCTTCATGTCCAGGATGGAATCTATGGCAACACCCGCTTTACCGACATCACCTGTAACACGGGGGTGATCGGAATCGTATCCGCGATGGGTGGCGAGGTCAAAGGCTACCGACAAACCTTTTTGTCCGGCAGCCAGATTTCTCCGGTAGAAAGCGTTGGACTCCTCAGCTGTGGAGAAACCGGCATACTGGCGGATGGTCCATGGTTGCATTACATACATGGAAGAGTAAGGCCCACGAAGAAACGGCGCTTTTCCAGCTGCATAATTGAGGTGCTCCATACCTTCAAGGTCAGCCTTTGAATAGGCTCCCTTCACGGGAATCAATTCAGGTGTCATCCAGATTTTTCCCGTATCCGGTTTTTTTGATTCTGCGAATTCACCAGTTGCCAGGCATCCTATGATCTCTATATCTTTAAAGTTCGGTGTCATTATTCAATTTTCGGTTTAGAATTATCTTTTTTCGATTCGATCACTAAGGTTGTGTCTGGATTTCGCAGAAGCATCCTTGTCGAATCGTCGAACGATCAAATTAATTAATTCCAAGCATTTGATTGTATTCCGTCAGGGACTCCAGTAAGTTGGTTTTGACGTTGATAAAGTTTTTGATCCCTATCTCCTTCAGTTCGTGTGTACATGCCGGTGCACCTGCAACCACCAGGACAGCCCTGCCTTTGAGCTTTCCGAACAGTTCGGGAGCAAGTTCAGCATATTCTTCATCCGAACTGCAAAGTACTACAAGTTTGGCACCGGCTTTCAAAACAAACCCGACGCCCTCTTCGATCGTATCAAACCCATTGTGGTCCAACACTTCATATCCGGCTGAAGCAAAGAAATTACATGAAAATTGCGCCCTGGCCTTCCGCATTGCCAGATTCCCGATAGGCAGCATACAGGCTTTGGGTCTGCCATTCTTGGCCGCATACAAATCTGTGGTATAGCGAATGGCCTCCAATTGACTGGCTCCCCTGAAAAGCTTCAGCGTTTCCACCTCTGCACCTTCGGCAGTATGATCTTCCATCTCAAAAAGGGAAGCATCCAAACCGGGCTCCAGCATCTCGTTGATATTGGGAAACTGGTTAACCCCAAGAATATTTTCACGACGGGAACCGATCGCCTTATTTCGCTTCTCGGCCATTTCCCGAACCTGCAATTGCACAAATCCTTCGCGAAAGGCAGCCAGGAAACCACCCTTTTCCTGAACTTCAAGAAAAAGTTTCCATGCCTGCTCTGCGATTGAGGAGGTGAGGGTTTCAATGTAGTAGGATCCGGCAGCGGGATCAGCGATTTTATCCAAATGCGCCTCTTCCTTTAAGAGTGCCTGCTGGTTGCGGGCAATGCGCTCGGCAAAAGCAGTTGGTTGTTCGTACACAGCATCGAAAGGAAGCACTGTCAGTGAATCGGCTCCTCCCAGCACGGCAGACATGGCCTCCGTTTGCGTCCTGAGCAGATTGACATAGGGGTCATAAATCGTTTTGTTCCAGGTAGAAGTCTCACAATGGGCAATCATTTTGGCGGAGCAAGGACAAAATTCTCCTTCTCCGGTAGATTCCGCACAGGAGCAAACAGGATTGTATGCTTTCACAATGTTGGCCCAAAGCATACGGGCAGCCCGAAGTTTGGCCAACTCCATAAAATAGTTGCCGCCTACTCCAAAATTGAACCTGATCTTTTTGGCAGCCTGCGCTGCATCCACACCAAGATCTGTAAGCCTTGACATATATTCGGCACCAATGGCGAGTGAAAACGCAAGTTCCTGAACGATGGAGGCACCGGCATTGTTGAAATAGATTCCATTGACAGCCAACAGCTGAAGATGAGGGTATTTTTCACCCCACTCAACCAGTATTTTTGTTTTTTCAAAAGCTTCCGCTTCACTGTGACAAAATTTTCCGCGCAGGGCAAATTTTCCGATAGGATCATGATTGACTGAAAAGTAAAGGGTGGAGGGATCAGCCTTCAATTCAATCAGAAAAGCCAGCAGGGTTTCAAAAAACGGCTTATGCCTGCAGGAAAGGACAAAATTGATCTCTACCGCGTCAAGATGAATGCCTTTGAGTAATAATTTCAACTCTTCCACGCTCACCTGCATGCAACTTTTAAAAACAAAACCAAGAGAAGTAACCCCTTTATTCAAAACATCCAATGCTTTTAGATTGGCTGCAACAAAATCATTGACAACAATATCCTGCCTTACGAGCCAATTGTTTCCGGCACTGTTTTTTCCGCGGACAAATGGAAACTGTCCGGGCAAACTTTCCGGAAAATCAAGTCCTTCGATATTTTCTGCCCGATAATATGGCCGGACATTAAATCCCTCATTGGTTTTCCAGACCAGGCTCTTTTCATAGTCTTTTCCCTTCAGATCAATGTTGATTTGTTCCTCCCAGGCTGCACTTGAAATTGGTGGGAATTCGGCAAGAATTTTTATATCTTTCTCATTCATAGGATACTAACTATTTAGAAAAATCAGAGTGCAAAGTTAATCCTTTCAGTATTAATTAAATGATAATGAATATTTATTTAACGTTAAATTCCCTTTGAACAACAAGTGAAATTAAATGCGACAGAACTTAAACAACTGTTATATAGGTTATTATGCGGATTTGGCGCAAAGTAAACAAAGAACGCAAATTTCAAAGGACGATTATTTCTCAAGTACAAAACTCAAATCAAACATACAGTTTAATCTAAAAAGTTGCCAAACCTGAACACAAAACCTGACATGACTTGAATCCGGATTTAAATCCCGTGAATAATTTCGTTAATCCGCCTGCAAAATTGCTAATGCCTGCGAATCAAACTACCACAAACAGTTATATATAATTCTGATATAATGAATGTTAACTAATTTCAGGAAAAACAATAAAAAAAATCAGTTGTGGCATTAAACTATTTAGATAAATCGATGTCCAATAATCAGTTTAGTTAGGTTAGATAAAAACAAACAACCCTTCAGTTATCAATTGATATCTGAAGGGTTCGTTTTTTATTTTAATCCTGTATCTGCCTGTTAAAACTTGACCACCTTTGAAATTACCACTTGCTTGTCAAAGGTGAACCTAATAAAATAAACACCTGAAGTCAAACCATACTTCGTTGCGAGCAATTCTCCATTGTGGAATCCTGCGTTCTGTGGTTGATTGGTGATTATCATGGCATTGGTTTTACCGGAAGCATCATACATTTCGATGGAAACATTCGTTGGTGCTGCCAGCAAATATTCATACTTGAGTTGGTCGGTAAAAGGGTTCGGAGAGACAACAACTTTAACTTCCGGATTGTCAAGTGCAGAAGCCTGGTTTTTTGATTGAAGAAGTGCATTTGTTCCAATCGATGCGCTCTTCACACTGAACTGCCCGGTGTTGGTGCTCGCAGTCCGGGTGATTACCGGCACTCCTCCGTTTGGCCTGTTTTCGATGATGTTCAGACTCAAAACCGGATACCTGTATCCGGGAGAATACCAACTGTATTTGGTAATGGTAAAATCATTGGCACCGCAAATATTCACCTGCAATCCTTTTTTAACCGATTTGACGCGCAAGACGTTCTCAAAAACTTTATCCGGCAGAATCAATTTGCCCGATCCATCAGCCACGACGAATATATCCCCCATCATGTCGATGGCGCTGGTTCCGTTGTACCAGGCAACCCCACTGAAATGATCAGAAAATTGGTCTCCATAAGTAAATGGATATTTCATTTTAATCAACGGGTCCGAATAACTCAGAATCAGTTTTTGGTCTGCATTCAGATACCCTTGTTCTACCAACTCTTTTTCGGTAGAACTCATCATGTACTCATATCCGTTTTCATCCAACGTCAGTCCATAAGCATTGACCCCATTTACTTTGGGAAGTTCAGCACATTGAATGCTGCTTACCACGCTTTTCCCGGAATTCTTGATTGTTGAAAAATCCCAGATCTGTCCGCTGCCCGCTAGGCCGGGATCCGAGAACTCAATCTCCCGGTAGGTGTTTGAATCACAAATCCGAAGAGAATTGTTCTGGTAGGTCAAAGTGTTTTGAGCCACAAGAACCACCGGCAGAAACAGTAAAAGTGAAGCAACTATTCGGCTTTTCATGGCATAGTTGTTGGGTGTATTTATAAAGATTTGATCAAAAAAAAACTGACCACCTAATATAGACAAAAATGTTGCCTGATTTGTTGACCATCTTACCCGATATTTTGAAAATTTGTCGGATTTTCTTTCCTGCCCGATCGGCCAAAGTTCAATCTTCGGTCATCCCATTTATTGATTGGAAAGGAAAATCACTATCCCCAACTGTTGAAATTGAACCCCAAAGTACCCAATACATGTCTCAAAAGCACGAAAGTGTATTTTTATTGAACTATTTTGATAATTTTGAGTTATTAGC
Organism: Prolixibacteraceae bacterium; assembly: GCA_037129695.1. Classification (GTDB taxonomy): domain Bacteria; phylum Bacteroidota; class Bacteroidia; order Bacteroidales; family Prolixibacteraceae; genus CAINVV01. Next base: position 13,629 of record JBAXUL010000061.1, on the reverse strand, counting down.
GTAGACCACTGTTTATCCATTTCCAGCCTCATGGTAAATCGAAAAAAAATAATCACAGTTGACTTCAACTGCCATTTTAAAAAAATCGGATTCATTGTTGTTCTGATTTCGCTCTTACTGACAAGTTTGGTTGGTCAATCACAAACTTATCAGGAAGCCAAAGATCTGGCATACAATGGAGAGAGAGAAAAAGCCAGGGAGTTTTGCAGAACATTACTGGCCAGGGAGTTTGACTCTGACGTCGCAGTTTTGATGGCCCGAACCTTTGCCTGGGATGGCCAATATGATTCGACCAGGGTTTTGATTTCTGAGGTTTTGAAGCGTTATCCTTCACACTGGGATGCACTGGACGCCATCTCAGATGTTCAGTATTGGGACGAAAAATATGATGATGCCATCAGATATTGCGATATCGCACTCGCCAAAGTTGCGAATGACGAACATTTTATGTTGAAAAAAGCGAAAATTCTCAATTCTGCAGGCCGTTATGATCAGGCGGCAGATTTGCTCGAAGCGCTTTTGAAAATCTCTCCTGCCAATGCCGAGGCGCGCAACAAACTTGAGATTATACGGCTTGACCAGCTAAAAAACAGAATCAGAATTTCTTATACTTACGATTTTTTCGCGAAAAATTCCAGCAAGGATCCCTGGCATCTTGTTGCCGTGCAGTATGGGAGAAAGACTTCCATGGGGGCGGTGATCGCCAGGATAAACTGGGCGGAAAGATTTGGAACACATGGGGTGCAATATGAAGCAGATGCCTATCCGCATATCAGTGAGAACAATTATGCTTACGTGAATATCGGTTATTCGAACCTCTCTGTTTTTCCAAAATTCAGGGCGGGGGCAGAATTGTACCACTCTTTCCCCAAGGCCTTCGAGGGATCCCTGGGGATGAGATCACTCTATTTTTCAGGATCTGATGTATATATGTTTACCGGAACGGTGGGTAAATACACAGGCAATTACTGGTTCTCCCTGCGAACGTATGTAACCCCTTCCTCAACTGGCACCTCATTGTCGGGGTCGATTCAGGCACGCCGCTACTTTTCGGATCCCGAGAATTACATCGGGATGAAAATCGGATTTGGCATCTCTCCGGATGACCGCTCCCAGGGAGATGGTACCTCCACCTATCTTACCATGCATTCCCAGTCCATCAGTGTAGACTACAACCATATTTTCAACCGGATTTGGACCTCGAAAGTGGGCTTTGCTCTGTCAAATGACGAATTTCCCAACATCGGTTATGTCCGCAATTACACTTTTGATATTGGAATCGGAAGATTTTTTTAACCTGAATCAGCATGGAATATACTCCGCCTCTTCAATATCTCATCCGACAATCGCTGAAACGTTTTTTTTCACTGAGCATAATCACGCTGTGTCTTATCCTCTTTATCAGGCTCTATGAAATATTCTTTATTTCAGTAAAGGCAGGATATCCCATCGGCAGCAATCCTGATTTGCTGAGTGGAATCTGGTTTGATCTTTTGCTTTCATTCAGACTTTCCGCCATTTTGCTCCTGCCCTTCCTCTTGATAGACCATTACCGGCAAAAGGTGGCGATAAGATTTTTCGCCTCCGTTTCTGTCTTTGTTGTTGTTGCCGATGTTGTTTTACTCAGGTATTTCTCTGCCTCAAGGATTCCGCTTGGATCTGACATCCTGGGATATTCCTTTTCGGAAATTCAGCAAACAATCGGAGCTTCCGGGGAAATGAACCTGAACACCCTTCTCCCGATCATTCTGTTTCTCATTTTCGGTGTTCACACATTCTACAGATGGTGGGACATTAAAATACCCTACCCAATCATGGTTCTCTTCACCATCGGGATGTTTGTCAGTTTGTTCAGTAATTTAAATCCTGACCAGACCGCATTCAAGAATGAATTCAGAATGAATATTACGGCCAACAAATTCTCTCTTTTTACAGGCAGTATTACCTCTTTTCTCCATGGGGACGAGGTTTCTGCCAACTATGAATTGAATGCATCCTCCAACGTCCCTGCAGACATTTCTCCCGATGCTGTAAAGCTTGCTAATTCTGATGGAAAGCTAAATGAATCAAACACAAAAAAGGCTAAACTCAAAGGCACCAGTACTGCTAATTCAGGAATAACATTGAGTTCAGCCAAAGGATCTTCGGATGCCAATTCCATGAATATTCCTGCTGTTGCGGGTAACCCGTTCATTTACATCAGTCAGAATTACCCATTTCTGCACGAAGAACATACTCCTGATTTTCTTGAACCGTTCTTTAAACCAGGGACTCAGGCTCCATCCATCGTTTTTATTGTTGTAGAAAGTTTAGGCCGGGCATATACGGGTGAAAAAGCCTACCTGGGAAGCTTCACCCCCTTTCTTGATTCATTGATGAGCAAAAGTTTGTATTGGGAAAACTGTCTGAGTACTTCCGGCAGAACTTTTAGTGTGATACCATCCCTGCTGGCCTCGCTGCCATTCGGCGAAAAGGGATTTGCCAACCTTGACAACCGTATGCCCGACCATTTGAGCCTCGTGAGTTTACTAAAAAACAGGGCTGGTTATAGTTCCTCCTTTTATTACGGAGGAGATGCCAAATTTGATGATATGGAACCCTTTATGAAACGGCAGGGAGCAACAAAAATTGTAGGCATCAATGACTTTGGCAGTGATTACAAGCAACTTCCCGCCAGTTCAAGTGGTTTCACATGGGGATACGGAGATCATGAGATCTTCAGAAAATACTTGACAGATCTGAAATCCAACGAAAGAGAGAAGCGCGTCGATGTAATGCTTACTCTTGCCATGCATAGTCCTTTCAAAATTCCGGATCAGTCATATTACAATGATCTGGTTGAAAAAAGAATGACAGAGATCAATCTGAACGGGGATGAAAAAAAATACCACAGGCAATATTCTGCCCAATTCGCCACCATCATGTATTTTGATGAGGCACTCAGGTATTTTTTCAAGGAATTCAGTAAACTAAAGTCCTTCGAAAATACCATATTCGTGCTTACCGGCGACCACCGGATGCCAGAGATTCCCATCAGCACCCAGCTCGACCGTTTCCATGTTCCGCTTGTGATCTACTCGCCTTTATTGAAGAAAGGACAGAAATTTTCATCCGTTGTGACCCATTACGATGTGACTCCATCTCTGCTGTCCCTGCTAAAAAAGAGAATGAAACTTTCCCTTCCCTCTGTTTCTGCCTGGATAGGGCACGGACTGGATACCAATGTCAGTTTCCGAAATTTAAATTCGTATCCATTAAAGAGAAATACGGGTGAACTGACCGATTTCATCAGTGGCAATCACTTTCTTTCAGGGACCACCCTTTACCGTGTTTACAATAATCTGGACATTGAACCTGAAAACAATGCAGATTTGCTTAACCAACTTCAAAGTCAATTCGACAATTATAAAGCAAAAAATATTTATGCCACAAAGGGAAATCAGCTCATTCCCGACTCATTGAAAAAATACAACAATCCATAGTCCTATTCATCGGCACCATTCTGGAATTAATACCTTGATCCCGTGTCGAATCATATCAATTTCCGTACTCGCTAAAGTTGCAAATACGGATGAATGGCTATCAAAGAAGTTACCATTATTAGTAAAAAAAATTCCGGAAAGAATTACTCTCCGGAATTTTAGTCCTGTCCTGACCTGATACTTAAGTAATGCACAAATAATAATGTCGTATTTTTTCTTTGCGGGCTTTGCGCGACACAATTGGCAGAATCCTCAAAAAATGGGCATCAGCATCTACGACATTTAAATGTTCTTTTAACTTAATTATCTCGTAGGCCGCTCCAATAATTTAAAGAACTGATCCAGTTGCGGAAGGATCACAATCCGGGTACGGCGGTTGGCTGCTTTCCCCTCCGGAGTATCGTTGGTATTAATCGGCTGGTATTCGCCTCGTCCGGCAGCCGTCATCATCGATGGACTCAACCCGTACTTGTTCTGCAGCACCCTTACCACGGATGTTGCTCTTTTAACGCTTAAATCCCAGTTGTCGGTCAGATCGCCTCGGTTAAACGCCACATTATCGGTATGACCTTCCACCATGAATTCAATGTCTTTCTGATTTTTCAGTACCAAAGCCACTTTTCCAAGAATTTCACTGGCACGGTCGGTGATGTTGTAACTTCCGCTTTTGAACAGCATCTTATCGGATATGTCGATATAAACAACGCCCTTATCAACCTTGATGTTGATGTCTTTGTCGTCAAGGTTTCCGATGGCCCCTTTCAGGTTCATGACCAAAGCCATGTTGAGTGAATCGCGCTGAGCCAGGGAGGATTGGAGGCTGAAGATCATGTTGTCCTTAACGCCCATATTCTCCATCGATTTTTTGATACTCTCCGCTTGAGAACTCGAAATAACTGATAAATTTTCAAGCTGTTTCAACGCCTGTGTATTGTTTTCCCTCAGGAATGTATTTTGATCCTTCAGTGTGGACAATTGCGTTTGTAGATCAGCAATCCTGGCTTCACTGACCTTGCGCTGACTCTCACAATCATTCAAAACCTGTTGTGTTTTCTCGTGTGCCGATTTCTCCATAGAAAACTGGCTTTCAGATGCTTTGAATTTTTTGGAACTGACACATGATCCCAGAATGGCTGCTGAAAATAATAAAACAATAACTTTTGTCTTCATAATCCTTTTATTAAAATATTTCGAATTGTGTTTTTGGTTCTCTGACTATTTGATTTTACATTTTGCCGAACACCTATTCATGAACAAAATTCTGTATTATCTGCAAAATTAAGGTTTTCGGTTATCCAAAACCCGCTCATAATCATTTGTTAACAAAATATAACTTTAAATCACTCTCCCGGGCCACTTCCAGATTGAAAACCAATTTAATTACATTTTCTTAACCTCGGGAAGAAAACCTTTGGCAATCAATTCCGTTTTTATTCATAACAAACACTTATAGAATGTCATTACTCACCAGTATATTGAATATTCCGGAACCTCAATCAAAAAGAATCGTGATTGTAGGCGGAGGCTTCGGAGGACTTAAACTGGCCATCAAACTGAACAGGCCGGATTTTCAGATCGTTTTGATAGACCGCAACAATTACCATTTATTTCAACCCTTGTTGTATCAGGTAGCTATGTCGGGATTGGAGCCTAGTGCCATCTCGTTTCCTTTGCGTAAAGTACTTCAGAACACCAACATTCATTTTCGCATGGCGGAACTGGAAGCAGTTCATCCTGAAAACAATGAAATTTCTACAGACATAGGTAGCCTAAAATATGACTTCCTGATTCTTGCTACCGGTGCAAAGACCAACTTCTTTGGGAATGAGGCCATTGAAAAGAATTCCATGCAAATGAAATCCGCGCCTGACGCTCTTTTTATCCGCAACAGAATCCTAAAAAATTTCGAAAAAGCGCTCAACAAAGAGAAGAAAGAGGATATCAGAGCCTATCTGAACGTGGCCATTATCGGAGGAGGCCCTACAGGTGTAGAACTTGCGGGAGCTGTGGCTGAAATGAAGAAATATGTCTTGCCAAAGGATTATCCCGAACTGGATATCAGCAACATGCACATCATGCTTTTCGAAGCCTCGCCCAGGTTGCTGGCAGGAATGTCAACAAATTCATCCACAACGGCAAAGGAATATCTCGAAAAACTGGGGGTCGAGGTAAGGACCGGCACAGCCGTTTTGAACTATGACGACCGGGTACTCACCCTTCCCGGAAATGAAACCATCAATGTCAAGAATGTAATCTGGGCAGCGGGGATAACCTCCAACAAGCTGGAAGGAATTTCTGATGATTCCTATGGAAGAAACAACAGGCTTCTTGTGAACAGGTACAATCAGGTCAATGGTTATCAAGCAATTTTTGCACTGGGTGACAATAGTCTCATGACTGAAGAGGCCTATCCCAACGGGCATCCACAGGTTGCACAGGTAGCCATGCAGCAAGCAAGTCTGCTTTCTGACAATATCATCAAAATACTGAAGAATAAGCAGATGAAGCCATTTCACTACCGTGACAAGGGATCTATGGCAACCGTAGGTCGACATCTCGCTGTTGCAGACCTGCCTTTCGGGAAATTCAAGGGATATTTTGCGTGGATGTTGTGGTCAATCGTACACCTTCTTTCGATCATCGGTGTCAAAAATAAAATCTTCGTCCTGCTGGACTGGACCTGGAAATACATTACCTACGATCAGGCACTAAGATTGCTGATCAAACACAAGTCAAAATACTGATCAGGAAGTTGGAAACATTCAGATTCTCTTCTCTCTCCAGTTGCCTTTCATCAAATACCAGAGCGAAAGCAAGCCGATTAATCCGAAGTAGACATATTCGGCCATCCATACCCATTCAATTTCATATTTGAGGTGTACGGCTATCAGCCAGGTAAATCCCAGGTAGGCAGACAAAGTGATTGCTTCAATAAGCAAGGAGGTCTTCGTGTTGGCGGTGCCGAGCACGCCATTGAAGAAAATGCTCATGATAGAAAAGACGGCAAGCGCTCCCAGGATGATGTAATAGGAGGAAACAGTTGCCCCGGCAAGGGAAGTATTGTTGGTGTAAATTGAAATCACGAAATGGGGAAAAAGCAAGGCCATCAGGATGACTGCCGTTAAAGCCAGAAAACTGAATTTCACCATTTTGAAAATAATCGGCATCACACTCTCCGGTTTTCCTTCACCAAGGGCGGTGCTGACGAGTGTGCTCGCTACAGATCCCAATGCCCAGCCGGGAATCATCAAAAAGATGTAAATGGATCTGATGATGTTGGATATGGCCAGTGGCCGCTCACCCATTTTTTCAACAATCATAAAAAACACAAACCAGCTGCCAAATGAGAGCACAAACTGCATCATGACAAAAATCGAAATGCTCAGTGTTTTTCTGATTATTTTCAAGTCCGGTTTCACCAGCCTGAACAATTGATATTTTTTTAGCCGGCCATTTCCTGCTGTTATCCAGATAAAGAAAAGCAATGCAGAAACCTCAGAAATAGAGGATGCAATGCCGGCTCCCTGGATACCCATTTTTGGAAATCCACCATGACCGAAAATCAACAAATAATCCAATATAACATTGAGCCAAGCCATGATGCCGGCACTGATACTCAAATATTTCGTGAAGGAAATTCCGGTATAAAAAGACCGGAACAAAAGGGTTGCTATGGCAAAAAACAGTCCCAGTACCCTGAATCTCAAAAATTCAGAACTCGCCTGAAATATGGCATCGGAGGATATAAAAAGCCTCAGCACCGAGGACCCGAAAAAGTAGATAACTGCGGTAATCAGTAATGAGTACAAGCCAATAAAGTAGAAGCTGTTATCAAAAATACGACCTATGTCTGTATATTTCTTTTCCCCAAAACGTCTGGCAACCAGAATTTGTACCCCGGTCGTAAATCCAAAACCTACCATATACAGTATCAGGTAGAAGACCCCTCCGATTGCGGATGCCCCCAGTTCCACCTCACCCACTCTTCCAAGGAAAGCCGTATCCGTTACCCCAACAATGTTCTGGGCCAGCAGGCTGAGCATGATGGGACCGGCGATCGACCAAATTTCACGGTTGGAAGGAGTTGTCATTCAATAATCTACGGTTTGGCCTTGATCGAATCACACCATTGTACCAGCTGACTGATCTGTGCTTCATTCAGTGCACTTGCAGGATGAGAATTTAGAAATCCTTTGGGTGGCATACTCCCCTTTTTTACTTCATTCTGAATTGAACTGGCCAGCATCAATTTTTCTGTTGATGTATACTGTTCCCAGATGGAGAAATTGATAGCATTTCTGGGTTTGTCCCTTCCCTCATTGGAATGACAAGGCATACACGATGGTTTCAGCACCTGATAAATTCCCTCCGGCTTTGCGGCAATACTGTCAGGTTTTTCAATATTCTGACCCACTACAGTTACAGAAAAGATACTGAAGGCGATCAAGCCGCCAAGTTTGCCAACACTCCGAAACATTTTATTTCTTTCCATGGATTATTTCTTTTAAAGTAATGCACAAATAATAATGTCGTATTTTTTCATTGCGGGCTTTGCGCGAAACAATGGGCAGAATCCTCAAAAAATGGGAATCAGCATCTACGACATTTAAATGTTCTTTTAACTTAGTACTGAGTGAATATACTTCATTTGCCATTCTATTGTTACATTTTTCTTCGCAAACATCCACAAACTGGCTCACCCGAATTTCACACCTATTCCACCTATTCGACAAATCAACCCTAATTAATCAATATATAATATTGATATGAAATGAATTACAAGTTAAATCCCGTATAAATCGCCGACTTACCGGATTGCCGGATTCTTCATTACGTTCAGAATCAATTTTGCTACAGTGTCATGGTCACTGTCAAAATGATGGTTCCCCTGAAGAATTTCAACCCTGGCATTGGTCGATTGAAATACCTGCCTTGTGGTTAAGCTCTCTTCACTGCCCAAAACCACTGCAAATTTTTTGAATGGGCTCTCTTGTATCTCCTTGATTACGTCATATTTACCTTTTGAAATACCCATACTGAGCATATCTGACCAATGAATTTCGAAATCGCAGGTTTTATCCGGAGAAATCAGGATGGAGGACACAAGTCCTGCTCCCAGGGAAGCAGGAAACCGGTTGATCAGAAATGGAACGATATCAGCTCCAAAAGAGAATCCTGCAAAAACGAATCTCTCCTTCTTCCATTCTTTTTGATATTTGACAATGACGACGGCCAGGTCAGCCGCTGTTTCTTCGGGTGATTTTATTTTCCAGAAATATTTTTGGGCATCAAGTGCAATAACGGGAACTCCCATATGATTGAGATCGCTGCAAAGCGCAGAACTGAAATTATTCCAACCACCATCGCCTGTGATATAAACGAACATCGGAAGATCTGATTCGACAGATGTCCCAAATATTTGCAAAGGAAGATCTCCCTTCAAAACTGCCGAATAAGACAAGCCGGGCATTTCATTTCGGAAAGTAGTACCCGCGAGAAAATTGGAATACTTCGATATCGGTTTCCCTGTCGAATGCAAGTACAATCCAACCCAAAAAATCAGAAACAGGCAGAATTTACTCATGGCTGGATCACTTTTGACAAGACCCGGGGGACCTGCATTAAATCGTAGTCGTGGTCATAAATCAGGTATTTATTGTACCAGATGGTTGCAAATTTCTCCTTGTATTCACGCATCCCTTTGTAATGAGCAAAATTTCTGAGTTTCTCGTAGGCAAACTTCATGGATTTCTCAGAAAATTTAGTCGGATCCTTCAAGCCGGACATTGGTGCGAACCCCAGGTTTACTGTGGTAAATCCTTCAGATTTCAAGTGATTGAACGTTTCAACCAAAATGAAATCCATTACCCCGTTGGGTGCGTCATTGGTCTTTCTGAGCAGGTCAAAAGTGGCTTCACCTTTGACAAAATCAGGGATAATATTGAGGAAAGCCACAACTTTTTCTTCTGAATTTTCGACTGTTATCAGGGTTTGCTGTTTCAATTCCTCCCATTCGAACATGCCCTGGGAAAAGATAATTTCACTCCTGTCCGTATCGACAAGCCAATCGTCCGAAACAGACTTCACTTTCTGCAACTGTCCGTCTTTGATGGGTGGATGGTGAAACAGAACCCTGTATCCCCTGTCTTTTACTTTTGAGATCGCATTCCTGATCGATTTTCGGGAACCACCCTCGAGTGAGAACAGATTCAGGTCTACCACACCTTCCTGACCCAAAAACATTGATTTCTTTTTCAGGCTTTGATAGATGTGCAAAGATTCTTCCGGCACCCGGTAATAAATACTTTTCAGTCCGTTTTCATAACAGAATCGGTCGAACAATCTGATGCATTCTTTCCTAGTTTCCAGACTGTCGGCAACAGGGTTTTCAAGCACCACAGCAAAATTTCCTGCTATCCTGTAGGATACAAATGCTTCCAGTCCTTCAGGTTCAAAAATCATTTTATCCTGATAGGTTTTAAAATAATCGAGGGCCGAATCTCCATATTCATTTAAAAGACGATTGGGTCTTTCCAGTTCCTCACTGGTTGGAGTGTTTTTCAAAATAAAGGGCCGGATCAGGGTGTAAAACAGGAAAGCCAGAGAGAGAAATCCACTGACATTGATAGAAAGAATAAATCCGGATGCAAACCTGTCCGTCGGAATCAGGTCGCTGCTCCCCACGAGAAAATAATTTTCGATGGCATAATTGATGGACTGCAGCAGACTGAAATCAATGTTGAAATGTTTTTTATCCAGATAGAAAAACCCAATTATACTGTACAATATGACCCCGAAAATACTGAGCACGGCTGTCTGAATGCCAACTGTCCTGAGTTTTGGATTGTTTTTGATGTAATAATCCTTGCGCGTATAAATCAGAACACCGAGTACGAAAAGTGCGAGCAATGCCTCTTCATAATCAGCCGCCTTGCTGAGGTTTCCAAAAAATGATACAACAGTCAGGAATACCGCAAGGTACCAGGCCGATTTCAGTCCTTTCAGCATGAATGAAGCTGTAACCAAAAGTATCAGCCCGAGTACGAGCACAAAATAGTTGGATACAACGATCGCATCGACCGGAATAAAATCCTTGAGCCACATAACACGTTCGTTGATGGCGGGTGTCAGCACAGAAATAATGTTGACGATGCCCAGGGCAAAAAGAAGAATGGCCGGAATAATCCGCATGATCAGCTTGTTGATCTTCAGCAGAAAGGTAACAGCACCAGATACCAATGGCATCCAGAACTCAAAAAAGCGGTACAGAAATGTGATAGCGATGGCTTCCACATTTGAAAATCCGTATTTGGCCAAAACAAATGCCATGGACACCTCAATCGGCCCCAAGCCTCTCAGGAATGGAGAGATAATCAGGAATATTACAGATATGATATACCCCAAAAATGCTGCAAACAGGGAGGGCTGCATATGAAGGGCCATCATGGCGACATACAAATGTGCAATACCCACAAATTCAATCAGGATAGAAGTTACCAGGGTTTTCAGCAGTTCTTTTTTGTTCAGTTTGGCATCATCCAACTCAACGATAAGCTCCTCCAGAGTGGGAAGGAACCGAATGAGCCAACGGTAGGCGGGACCTTTTCTGGTAAAAGAAAAATAGGCAGAATAGAGAAGTCCAAGCAACAGGATCACCGATGAAAGTCCAATCCATTCTCCTTGCCCGATACTGCCATCTGCCAGCGCGTAGATAAAGGCAGGAATGGCAACCAGAACGACGGATAGTATTCCGACAAATCCGTATACGGTAGAGGCGAAATGAATGTGTGATTTCGTTATTCCCCTTTTCTCAATGTCTGCCGTAAAAAATGCCAGTGAAGAGACTCCCCCGGCAGGAAGAAAAACACTGATAAAATTCCTTTTCAGAAAAAGAATGATGCCGATGCGCAAAGGCAGTTTGTGACGAAAGGTGGCGAATGAGGTAACATACATGTAGCCTTGAATGATAATGTACGCTGCCGTCATAGCCAGTCCCGCAAAAACCAGTTGCCATTCGGCGGACTTTAGCAGATGCTTGATCTCTGTCAGTTCGGTTTTCTGATGATTGACAAACCAGATTCCTATGCCGATTGAAAGTATGGTAAAGAGTCCCTGAAGGATCAGTTTCCCATTTTCTCCAATCAAGGAAAGCTGTAAGCTTCTGTCATGAAAAAATTTAAAAATTCTTCTGAAAAAGGAAGAAATTAATTTTCTGATCCTATTCATAGATGATGAATTAATTTGAAACCATTTTTGAACTGACAAGTGTCAATTAATTTTCTCCGTTCCATTCCTGGTTAAACTCTGCGAGAAACTGTTCCATAAAAGAATGTCTCTTGAGTGCCATGGCTTTCCCGGCAGGAGTGTTCATCCGGTCTTTCAGCAAAAGTAATTTTTCATAAAAATGATTGATGGTTGGGGCATCACTCTTTTTGTACTCTTCTTTGGTCATCTTCAGATTTGGAGGGATGTCGGGATGAAAAAGCAGCCGGTTTTTAAATCCTCCGTAATGAAATGCCCTGGCGATTCCGATTGCCCCGATGGCATCAAGCCTGTCGGCATCCTGCACAACCTGCAGTTCGGGGGAAGTAAACTGAATCGCATGATTCCCTCCTTTGAAGGAGATGTTGCGTACAATCTGTACCACATGTTCGACAATGGTCGGATCAACAGTCAGTGCCGATAGAAAGGTTCGGGCTTTCTCAGGTCCAATCTCCTCATCACCACCATGAAATTTCGAATCTGCTATGTCGTGCAGCAAGGCCGACAGTTCGACGACAAGCAGGTTGGCACCTTCAGAATTTGCAATAATCCTTGCTGTACGCCAAACCCGTTCAATATGCCACCAGTCATGCCCTTTCTCCCCATTGGATAACTCTTCTTTGACAAACGCGACACACTTTTCAATCAACAGTTGCTGATCACTATTCATCGTAAGTACTTATTTAAATGATGATTATCAAAAGCCATAAAAAACTTTGGCCGCCTCAGGTGAGACAGCCAAAGTTAACAAACTCTTGTGATATTAAGTATGGAAAATGTCAGGATTTGCGGGTCAGGACTCCTTATTCATGACACCAATTTTATCCAACAACCAAAACAACAGCGACAAAACCACTCCAACAATGGTAGCAAATGCCATACCTTTAAGTTGGACGGAACCGATATTGATGGCTGCCCCGCTTACCCCAATGACAAAAGTGAGCGCACCCAAAACCATGTTTCTGTTTTTACTGAAATCAACCTTTTGTTCGACAAACATTCTGAAGCCCTGCACTGCGATGACACCAAAAAGCAACATGGTGATTCCGCCCATCACGGGAGTCGGAATGGTGGAAATTGCTGCAGATACTTTTCCAATGCAGGAAAAGGCAATTGCCATGATGGCCGCTCCACGAATGACCCAAACAGAGTAAACCCTGGTGATGGCCATGACACCAATGTTTTCGCCATAAGTGGTGTTGGGCGGAGAACCGGTGAAGCCCGACAAAACGTTACTTATTCCATCACCAAGTAAAGAACGATGCAAACCTGGTTTTTTCATCAAATCCTCTCCGGTGATCTTGCTCGTAACAATGAGGTGGCTGATATGCTCTGCAAGCACAACAATACAGGCCGGTGCAATGACTAAAATTGCACTAAAATTGAATACCGGCATGTGGAACTTGGGCAACTCCAGCCAGGCAGCATTGCTAATAACAGCCCTATCAACCATTCCCATGGACAATGCCAGTAAATATCCGGCAATCACGGCAAAAAGGATAGGGATCACCTGCATAAATCCTTTGAACATGACGCTTCCGGCAATACCAACAAAAAGTGTAAAGAGTGAAACGATCAACACATTGGGTGTAGCGTGAAAAGGCTGCACGATCTGACCTACAGCCGTCGACCATGGGGCCAATCCTGCTTGCTGAGCCGCTACCGGTGCCAGTTCAAGACCGATGATGGCCACCACTGCACCCATTACTGCCGGAGGCATAATTACATCAATCCATTTGACACCCCACTGTTTGACCACAAAGGAAATGATGATAAAAAAGAAACCAAAAAAGATAAATCCACCCTGTGCGCTGCTAAAATTTCCGTAAGTACTGATGATTAGCAAGGTAGGTGCAATAAATGCAAAACTGGATCCAAGGTAGGC
>JBAXUL010000060.1:0-23034 GCA_037129695.1 Prolixibacteraceae bacterium | reverse complement strand
GGAGTGGGAAAACCTACTTCATATCATAGGTGAAAACCTTGTAGAGGCCGGGGCCGTTCACTTTTTCCGTCTTCAGTTCTGACTGGCGGCCGGTCATAACCAGCCTTTCGTTGTGCATGGTCTCGTCACCATTCAGCATCCGGTAGGTGATCCATTTTCCATCGACGAATTTTCCTTCAAAAACTTGCCCGATATTGATCCTTGCGGTTGGGTTCACTGAAATGAATTTTAACCGTACATCCATTCCTGCTGCCAGAAACTCTTCGGGTCCGGTTTGGATGACAAGTCCATAACCATTGCTCTCACGGTTGATGTACTCAATAACTATGTTCGTTTCTCCGAACGAGAGCGTATCCGTTTTGATGTTCTTTGTTTGCATGAAGCCATGCATCCTGCCAGTTCCCTGGTTTTGGAGGATCAATGGCATCAATTCGTTGATAACATTCATCGCCATAATGTACTGGTTATTCATCCAGACATCCTCAATTCCGAAAGGGGAAAAGCCAATCGCGTCGTGCTCTCCGAAAGCATAAAATGCCCGTGCGGGATCCACTGTGCTTTCAGGGATGAAAATCGGGTTGTCGTGCCTGTGGTAAATGCCAAGTATTTCCCTGAAGTTCGGTAAATAGATATCAGGAGCACAAATATCAATGTCCGGCGCAGCAGCCTTGTAAATATCTATCGCCCTCGAAACCGGACCTCCGTTTGGGTAAACGCCCGGCAGATCCGTTGGCTTTTGAACCAACCACGCATTGACATACATCGGAAGATCATATTCCTTTTTACCCATCCTGACGACTTCGTTGACGTAGGTGGCATATTGCCAGCTCATCATGAAGTTTTGCGCACTTTTCATTGTGTCTCCAAACAATTCTGTCCAGGTGCCTTTGGTTTTCCTTCCATTGGCTGTCCAGACGGCTTGCATTTCAGGACTCAGATGATCCTCATTTTTTGATAGGTATTTGGTAAGAGCGTCGGGAACCTCAGATTTGAAAAGGTCAAGTGCTTCAGTGTTGTAATCCATGTCCTGAAATGCTCCTACTTCATTTTCGGGCTGAACGATGATCACAGTGTGGTTTTTATCCACTGACTTGATTCTCTTCATGAGTTTTGCAAAGGCTTTTGCATCGGATTTTCGGGCCTCCCTGCAAAATGGGGAGACCGTTTCTGATGTACTGCCGTTTTTATCTTTCAGTTTAAAAAAGCGTTTCGAATCTTTCTTGACCCACAAGGGCAAATAGGAAGAAACGCCATTTTTCCAGCTTGCAAACCAGATGATACCCAGTTTGAGCTTATTCGCAAAAGCGTCAGCAATTAATCCGTCAATAAGGGTGTAGTCAAATTTTCCCTCCTCAGGTTCAAATTGTTCCCACGAAATGGAGGCAATCACTGAGTTGAGTCCCATTCCTTTCAGTCGGGGCCAGATGGGTTCCATGTAGGTAAGGCTGGAAGAAGAGGAATTGTGAAGCTCACCAGAAACCATGATAAAAGGTTGGCCTTCGACATAAAGCCTGATGGTTTTCCCGTCTGATTTCAGATGCGGAATTTCTTGCGCTGGCAGCGAAGCAGAGATAAGCAATAGAATCGCAGGAATCATTAAAGAACGGATTACCGGCATGACTGTTTGAATTAGAAGTTGGTATTTAGGTACTCATTCATGAATCTGATAGCTCGACCTTCTGGTTCCTATCAGATTGTTGACGGAAACGCCATTGATGGTGATAACTATCGGGCCGTTGTGTTTCAAGTGGTTGTATTTTATTTTCACGGGTTCCTTGCCGCTGAAATAGACTTCAGGATCCCAGTAAATAGTGGCCCGGCTCTGTAGCACCGGATCAACATCGGCCTCGGGCTTGGCCGGGAGGTAAAATTCGACAACCGGCCGGTAAACCTGAAGCGGCTTGACCATGTTTCCGTTTCTGGCTTGGGTATTCCATTTTGAAGAATTTCCTGAAAGATCTTTCGCACCCTCACTCCGGGTATTGATAAAAATGACTCCTCCCTGCGAACCATCACCATACTTGGAGTATCCCCGCTGACCGCTCAGAATCGTCAGGGAGGTGATTTCACTGACCGGAATCTCGCTGACATACGACCACGCGTTTTGGTAAATAGGCATTCCGTCCAGCACAATGAGTGCCGGAACCGATCCGCCAAGAAAAGACCTGGAAGAACGCAAATAAATATTGTCTGCTGTCCATTTGTAAGGCGATACCAGTTTCCTGATTGCTGTCTCCAAAGTTGATGAGGATTCCAGAAGCGGTATATCCAGACTTTTCACATTGGTATACTGGTACAGCTCCTCGTACTTGTTCTGGTATACTTTTTTGTTTCCTGGATGTCCCACTACCGTGACTTCCTTGATGTCGATGGTCTTCTCTCCGAGTGAATAGTACTGAAATGGGAGGGAGATGCTGTATTCATCGGTGGAAATAGCCGGCAAAACGGTGAAAAAACGATCGCTTTTGAAATAGGCGTGATTGTGTGGCACTACCATCATCGCCTCCAGGTTTTTATTCTTGTCTCTTGTATCCGGCATAAGGGTGACCATTCGGGTTATTGCGGAAAGAGAATCCAGCGGCCATTCAATTCCGCCCGAATTGTCGGTGGTGAGTTGCCTGATGGAAGGCCCTTCCAGTGAAATAAGGTTCAGATTTCTGCCGGTTTGCTGGCTTTTGTTGATATTCAGTAGTTTGATATTCAGTACATCGTAATTGACCGG
Source organism: Prolixibacteraceae bacterium (assembly GCA_037129695.1). GTDB lineage: Bacteria > Bacteroidota > Bacteroidia > Bacteroidales > Prolixibacteraceae > CAINVV01. Next base: position 20,312 of record JBAXUL010000060.1, on the reverse strand, counting down.
TAGGTTTTCTTCCTGTTTGATTTGGTTGAAGTCCCAGTTGAATTTAGCCCATCCGTAAACCATTAAAAGTAAATCCCTGTCATCAACCGAAAGGTTTTCGAAGCCTGTGGCCAGCACGCTTTGCGGTAGTTTATCCATCAGTCGTGGTTGATAATTGAAGACATTTTCAATCCCGGGAGTAAACAATCCGGCATCGATGCCTTTCACCGAGTCAGTGACAGATATGGAGAAAAATCCTTCAGCAGGGTTTCCCAGTCCGTCCGTTACAGAAATGTCAAGTTCAGTCTCTTTTGCAGAAAGTGCCGGCTTGCCGGAGTTTTGAATTTTGAACAGTAGATGTTTTTCACTGTTGATGGCATAAAGCCGTTCCGCAACAGGCCTGTGATTCTTGTCAAAAAGCGTTATCTCTGCCACACCAGATGGCAACTGACTTGCTTCTACCGTGAATTTCTGTTTTTTGGTCATAGACAGGTCCTTCGTGAAAATCCTGGTAAGGTTCATGGTTCCTTCCACCGTTACCGGCTCTCCATTGTAATTATCAGACTGAATTTCAAGGGTAAATGAGTTGTCGTCCGATGGATTGACGGTCAGGCACAAACCATTGGCGGCAGGGAGCGGCAAAGTCCAGATTTTTTGCGATCCACCCCCCTTGATGATTTCCACGTAAAGCCCGTGCTGGGAAGTGCAAAAGAAGGAGCCCGGACCCCAGTCTCCAGATCTGATTGTGTCCAGTACATAGCCGGCCCTGTTTTTAAGCAATCCAACCACCTTAACGGGTTCGCCTTTGTCGTCTGTCGCGTTAAACCCTATTCTTTGCCTGAGTCCTTCCACGTAGGTTCCTCCTTCGGGAAGGAATCTTATATCAAGGCGGACATTTTCAAAAGGTATGGCCACATTTTTCTTCAATGATTCTTTTCCGGAATTTTGCTGGATAGCGATGTTCAAACCGGGTTGCGCCGAATTTGTATCCGGGAGGGTGATTCTTACCACCGATTCTCCTTTGGCATTGGTCTGTGATTCTTCTGATTTGAGCTCGCTTTTACCTGAAATGAAACTGCTTTTGAATTTTTGTTGACGAACAGGATTCCCGGAAGGATCGGTAATTCTGATTGTTGCCTCCACCAGATCCCCCGGCATGTATTTTTCCTTGTCAAAAGTGATGGCGATCTTTTCAGGATGGTCGTTTGGTTCCTTGATGTACAAGTCGAGCTGGAACGCGTCGGCAGGATCAAAATTCTGCATCATGCCCGTGAAAGCTGCAAAACGGTATTTGCCGGTTTCTGCCTTTTCAGGGATGGCCATCCATCCCGTAGCTGTGGCATTGTCGATCCTGAATCTCGCGCTGTCCGCCAATTTTTTTTTCTCATTGAAAAGCAATGCATACAATGAGACACTACTTGATTCGAAATTGCCGGTAAATCTGTTTCTGACATAGGCCTGAAAGAATATGGTGTCACCGGGTCTGTAGATATTTCGGTCCAGTTGAACGAAAACCTGGTCGCTGCCAATGGTTTTTTGACGGAACGAGAGAAATTTTTCAATGAGAGATTCTGCAATCGTTGAATCCGGTTGAACCTGCATGGGAGCATGCGGCTGAAAATCATCAGGTAGCATATCTGCAATCCTTTCGTCTGCCATGGCGCCTTGCCAGGTCACAGAATAGGGATCGGTCATATGCCCGTTTTGAAAGACTTTTAATCTTTTGGAGAACTGGACCGAACTTTGGTATTCCCTGGGTTCAAATCCGATCAGTTCCGTAGAAAGTTCAGGTTTGTTGTCGTAATAGGCGACCAATAATGGTTTCACTGAATACAGGGTCATGAATTCCGTTTGCTTTGTCACCATCAGGCTATTCTCCGGAACCGGTTTAATGTTCTGATTTTGGCGGCCTGCTTTGTCTTTCGTGATTTCTACTTCAAAATTGGAAACCTTAAAGTCCTCGCGGTTGAGTGAATCGGAAAACAGTGATCTTAAAAAGTGCATCTTCGACCCATAATAACTCCTCAGCCGGTGCTGAATCCACTTCTTATTTTCCTTAGCTGTTCCGGGTAATTGCCTGAAATAGGGATTTCCTGAAAATTTCAGGAATCCGGATTTGGCATCATAGGTAAAATCGGTAAGTTCATAGGATATTTTGTACCCCAACGACCTGTTTTCTATCTGAAGGGGTTTGAGTGAATGTCCTTTGATAATTTCAGTCTGGGCTTCCTTCCGAAGGTAAAGATCCTCTGTGTTTAAAATTCTGCAATTCAGGGCATTAATTGATTGCCCGAGAAATAGTTTAGTGAATTCAGTATAATTTTTTATCCGGTTCTTGTCTTTTGTCTGCACGGTAACCTCATCCAGCCTGATCAGTTCCTGAGGCAATTGGATGTTGATAGTCCGCGGTTTGCCGTCGGCATAAATCGTATTTGTTTTTGATTGATAGCCGATGCAGGATGCGATCATTTCATATTCTCCGTTTTGCAGGATTGTTAAGGAATAGGCACCATCCTTGTTGGTCATGTTGCCAATGGTTGTCTTCGATAAATAGACAGAAGCAAAGGGTACCGGCACTTTGAGCGAATCAGTGACAATCCCGGTGACAATGGTCTGCGCCTGCAGTTTGCCCATGTAAATGAAGACCAGGAATAGCAAAAAGAATTTAAATTTCATCACTTTTAATATGTTATTGCAAAAAGCAAAAAGGTAAAGTACACTGATCGCTTAAGATTTAAGTAAAGCGAATTAGATCAAGTAAGACTTCCAATCCTGCAAAAAAAAGTCCGAAAGGAATAGAGAAGACATTCTGCAGAAAGTACCAACCTTCGTAAATGTTTGGCATATTGGATGTTTTGGCTTTCACTCTTTAGGTTATCAGATAGGCAATCCGGGACTGAATAATGCAACTGTGTTATTTTTAAAGTCCTTCCATGTATTTAACCAGTCCGATGAGGCTTTCCTGATTTTCGTAATCTATCTTGTTGTCCTTGACATATTTTTTAAACTGGTCGGATTTATCGCTCCATGCCCTGGATAATTGCCTGATGCTGACAAAGTTCAAGAGCTTACTGTCTTTTTTTAGAAAGTATTCGCTGAATGGTTTGGTTTCAGTCCCCTCTGGCAGTTGCAGTTCATAAGCTTGTCCGCCTGAAAGGATGGATGAATAGGTGGTGATGGAGGATGTTTGCGATGTTCCGCCATATGCAGCCGGTTTGCCAGGATCCACAATGCTGCATTTGTGCAGAACATACAATTCGTATTTGTTTCGGTAAATGATTTCCGCGAATTTGTTCTCCAGCGGAAAGAATATTCTTCCATTCACATAAATAGTATCTATCTGTTCCAAATGTCCAATTGCCAGTTTTTTGCCATTGGAATCAAAAATCATCTCCTCTGTCAAGGCATTGAAGTTAAGCATGGTAGTATTCTTCGTTCCTGACTTCATCAGGACAGTACCTTTGATGAATTCAGGGAAAATGTAATGGGTAATTTCAGTTTTATGTTGTTGGGAAAAACCACTTCCTGACAAAAAACCAACGAGCGCCATGACAAAAATCAATTGTATGCCTGTCAATTTTTTAATGGAGTTCGATTGGAATACCCTACTTTTCATGTTCGATTGGTGTGAAGATATCCTCATTGGTATTTTATTTGTGATTATTCATTTTTTGTTGCCAAAAGGAATTCGCATATTGTTATTATCATTTCAATCATGCTCATTTCATTGATTGGTCTTTAAAGGATTAAATATCGGAAATATTTCGATATGTTGATTCGGGTAACTACTACCATACATCAGGGATTGCACCGTGGCCCCTTGCTTTCACTGGTTGAAGGGTGGTTGGCGGGGTGATTCCGTTGTGAACTCCGAATAGTTTTCCGGCTGTCCGACTGACGGCTTCGACCATGAACGGGTACGGGCGATCTGTAACATCTACGAAGCCACAGTTGTAGTTTTCGCCATCGCGGCGACCTGTCAGATCCTGGTCGCACCACTGAAACCGTTGTGAGGTGGTGATTCTGAACTCCAGTACCACAAAGTTGAAGCCATCCCAGTTGGATGGGATGCCTGGCGAGATATCCCGGATGGCCAACTTTCTACCGGAAACCTCCTTGTTGCTGTCAAATTGAATTTTGACAGTTTTTTGGGCCTGGCAGGGTTGGAGGAAGAGGAGTCCGGCGGTGAGCAGGAGCCAAGAAAAGGATAAAGATTTCTTATTCATGTGATGGATTGTTCTTAATTCCAGATTGTTGTGTCGCGCAAAGCACGCAAAGTGATGCAAAGCTAAGTTTCTTCCTTGCATCACTTTGCGAGCTTTGCGCGACATTTTTTTGATTGGTTTGCCATTATTGGATCCGTTCCGGTTTCATCCGGTCCTGGGTCATATCGTAAGGAAGGACGTACACTTCATCGCCTTTACGGTTCATGAAATACAATTTTGATTCAGATAGTTTGTCTGCATTGCCATCTGCCCAAAATGAATAGAACTCATCATTTGCTTTCACTGGCCGACGGGCATAAGAGTTATTTCTTTGGCTATTGTGCGTAACATTGCGGGTTTTAACCCACGTTTTACCTTCATCGGAACTCTCCCAGATGGCCATTTCTCCACCTGTTCCTAATTTCTGAGGCCCGGGTTCGGTTGGTCCGACTATCCGCCATAAAACGTTTTCAATGTAGAGCGAGCCCATGTCGTAATTGTGGGTTGAAGTGCAAACCTTGTGGAAATTCCATTTCCCATTTTTATGGTGGATGATGGTCCACTCCCGTGGATCGCCTTTGGGCCCGGGTTTGAAGTCGTTACTGATTACTGCCAGTATAATGGGATTTCCGTCCTTGTCGAAGTTCAGATCGTTGAGGTAGACCAGCTTTCCATGTGCTTCATAATCAAAGACTATCGCCGGACTATGAATATCGCTGAGCGGCGTCTGGAGTATTTGTCCGTCAATGGACTTCCAGGTTTTGCCTAGATCATCTGTTTGAACAAGATAGATATTCGTGCGCTTGTCTACGTCTCCGCCCGGATGAAAGTTGAATACAGAGTAGATTTTGTTTCCATTGACATTGGAGATCTGGTAATGGCCGCCCATGCCTGCCAGTTTTTGATCCGGAGCCCAGGTTTTTCCATCCTGACTGGTTGACCAGTAAAGTTCACGGCCTTTGGTGTATTTGGTGAAAAGATAGAAAAAGCCATTTCCTTCCATCCACCGGGGTTGCGGGTAGGTCATTTCTCCGGTTTTCACCTCCTTGAATGATTCAATGGAATAGGGAGTGCTGCCCTTGAAGATGAGTCCGGGCCGGGTGGTATTTCTTCCACTCACAAAGACCCAGATGTATCCCTCACCGTCGATGGAAATAGCTGCATTGTCGTGGGGGTCATCGACCCCGACCTTGTCATAAACGATCACAGGTTTGGGAACCGTCCTGGTTTGATGGTCAAAATAGGAAATCATGATCAACAGATGCCGTTCATCTTTTGAAGTGGTCCCACCATAGGTGAAAAAGGTTTTATTGACTTGAGGAGCATAAATCGCGATGGGAATATGGTTGGCGGTATAGGTGCCCAATCCTCCTGAATATTTGTCTCCGAATTCGGAAAATTGTCCCAGCGTGAACCAGATCCCTTTGTAGCCATTGGCTTTCGGATTCTGTGCTTGTGTTTCAACTGTTGTGAGGAAAATTAAAATTCCGGCAAATAGGAGTATTCGTCGTGATAAATTCATGTCATTCAATTTTAATGAATTTTAAAATTAACTGGAAGATCATTTTTTAGTCAGCACTTGATCTGCAAAATCCATGAAGAAGTTCCAGTCCTTCAGCAGCAGGTTGTGCTTTCCATCCCGGATGTGGTAGGCCAAATTGCCACTGATGACCGGCTGGTTGACAGATGGCATCACTTCCGGCAAGCCTGATTTTGTTTCAAAAAGATGGTAGGCCGGAACGGCATGATACAGTGCCAGGTATTGTCCGCGCGGATCGCCCCAGAGATCCTGTTCGGCGCTTGCGACATAAAGTGGTCGAGGCGCAATCAATGCCAGCAGCATGTGTTGATCGAATGGCAATGCATCCTCGTTTTCGCCGTAGTATTTGTAGTTACCACAGAACCAGTGGGGGAAATTTCTATTGATCTGATAAATGGTTTCGCCAAACCGTCTGAGGCTCAGGGAAGAACCTCCGCAACCGGCTTCGTTGCATGCCACCATGGCAAATCTGGCATCCGTAGCACCTGCCCACAATGCCGTCTTGGCACCGCGGGAATGGCCAACCACTGCAATTTTATCCGGGGCGATATTCTTGTCCGTAACCAGGTAATCCAGGCAGCGGCTTGCGCCCCAGGCCCATGCGGCAATTGTTCCCCATGATTCAGATGAGCGGCCGGCATCAAGCAATCCATGAATTCCGTTTTTGAAGCCATCATCCTGGTCGGGATCAACATCCGCATTGTCAAAGGCCGCAACGGCATAACCCCTGGCAATCACCTCCTCCGCAGGCCAGAACTCACTTTTGACGATGCGGGAAAAATCGATATTTTTCGGAGCACGGTTACAGATTAAAAGAAATGCAGGGACAGGTTTTGTTGCCTTGTTGGGGGTAAAAAGGCCAAGACGGATGGTGAGTGATTTTGACTGTGCGACTATTGTGATGTCGATCAACTTTAACGTAGCCGCTCCGTTCATGGCATTTGGATCTGTTTTTACCACCCGGATGGTTTTTTGATACGGTGTGCCTGGAACACGCCCAAAAACCTGTGTGGTAAAAAGTTCAAGAAGCTCGGGTCGCCTGATATTTGCCCATTCTTTTTTGCCTGTAACTTTGTGTCCGTTGGCGCAGGTCAATAAATCGGGTAAATGGTAAGCCGGTACTTTCTCCTCATCATAGTTGATCGGTCTATCCACCTTTTGATTCAAGGTATCAGGAGGTACCTGGGGTTTTTCTTTGGTCTGGGCGAAGAGACCCAGTGGTAAAGAAATAACTATCAGAAGTTTAAATAATTTGTTCATGGATTAAATGATGAAATTTAATGCAAAATTATTCTTCGTTTCAATTTTATTTAAAGCTTACAATACCTCCACTTACAGCAGGAACTTCAAAGGCCAGTTGATTTCCCTTTTTCACTGATTTCAATTCTGTTATTTTCTCTCCAACCTGCAGTATGATTTTTTTCCCAGATACAAACGGTACTCCGACTTCCGTTATCTGTTTGCATGACAACTGAAACGTTGTGCCGGAAACGATCAAATTGGCTGAGCCATTTGGAACAGAAGATTTCAAGGAGTAACCACGGCTGCGGATTTCCAGACCTTTGCCAAGATAAAGGGAGGCCAGTTGGACGGTGGGGACTGTTTGGACTGTAGCGACGCTGAAATAGCCTTTGAGGCTTCCGTTTTTGGCGTTCTGTAACTTTTCAGGATCAGTTGATTGGTAGATTTCCTGGTAAGTATGGTTGGAATTGTAAATGGTTATGGCGGTAAAATTCGCAGGGTCGGTGGTTTTCTCGAGTGCGATCCGGTTCACTGTAAATCCATCTTTCCCTTTGTAGGGTTCAAATACAGCAACAAATGGTTTCGTGCGGGCTTCGGCATCGGTGTGGATGGTAAAAAGAGGAAGCTGACTGTCGTGGTAATATTTTCCTGATGTCTTTGTCTTGGGCGATTTGGCCTTATAATAGGTTGCATCGTCTCTGCCCGGAAGCATTACCTGAAGGAACAGGTCCTTCGACTGATCATCCTGAATAGAGAACAGCGCAGTTAGGTTTTCCCTGAAGCCTGAAAGCTTCTCAACATCTGTGAAAAAACGAAAGCCGGGGTAATCCTTTTCGGTCCTTGGATAGCTGTCTGCAGCCGTCTTCAATAATTGCCGCTTTCCGTCCAAAAAATGCACCTCATCACCGATATTGTGGTAGACATAATCGTTGCCGGTAGCATTGTCAGATCTGAAAATGTCGACATAATATCCGCTTGTCTCTGAAGTACGAATCAGCGCCAGAGTGCGTGACTGGTTGGTATTGGTTGATTTGTCGAGATAGCGGGTGTCGGTAAACGAGACATCCTGTGAAATAGCTTCCTGGTCAGGAAGGGGTTCCATCGCAGCCAGTTCGATCTGGCCAATATTTTTGGAACCTGCCGATCCGCTGAAAGGCACTGAGCTGGACGAGCCGGCTGCCACAACTGTGTTGTGGGCGGCCCACTGGCTATAATAGTTCTTATGCAATGGATGTTCGTAGTTGGGACCAGTGCCGGCATCGATACCCAACACTTCATTCAAACCATAAAGCTCCATGGCCATACCGTTGCAATGGTTGTGGTTGTAGGTGGCACCCTGCACTCCGATCATCAGTCCGGTTTGGGGATCCGTCCCGTTGCGCTGGATGAAATATTTTGCAAAATCAAGTGTGCCTGTTCTTGGCCACCTGTAGGTTGCAGTTGTTGCAGGCAGTTCGGGAAGGAAGCACAGCAATCCCAGGAATCCTGAATTTTTACGTTCGTATTTGCCGCCATTTATCAGTTTATTCATGGAGGCAAGCATGTCGGGCAGAATGGGATCATTGTGCTGGATGGCTCCGATAATTCCGATTTCGAGTGATTCTGCACTTTGGGAAGCTCTGCCTGTATCGCCGAATCCGCCAACGGTGAGGTTTGGAAATGAATATTTGATCATGGCGTAGGATGCCCTGAAAAGTGCCGGAAACTTTCGAAAGATATCGTATCCGTTTCTTTCGAGCGCAAGGGAGGATATCAAAAGATTCCCGACAGGATAGTTGTGGTAACCTCCGGGTTCTTTCCAGTGGCCATCGGGTGTCAGCCATTTCTCAACGGTAGATGGCAGGGCAAGCTGTCCGCAACCCCCGTTGATGGTATCTTTGGAAAGAATATACTGTAAGTAGTAGTCTTTCTTTTGTTTGTTTTCAAGGTTGAGGGTGGCGAAAACCATGGTTGAACTTTCAGCAGCATACCAGTTGTTGTTCCAGTAACCACGGAATGCAAGCGTTGATGCAAATTTCTCAAATACCGTTTCATACCAGTGCAGGTCATACCCGTTTTGCTGCATGAAGGGTTTGACAAAATCGTAGGCGAGGATGATAGGGCGGTGGTTGGCATCGCCAAGTGTTTGCATATCAAGCAATCCTGTGCGGCATGGGCCGACAATCGGCTCCTGGTAATATACTCCTTTGGCCCACTGGTCGAGTAGGTCGGCCGCAAAGCGTGCATATTTTGTATCACCGTTCAGCCAGTACAAAATGGCCGCATCCAGGGCAAGTTCGTTGATCTCTCCGTTGATACTGCTGATGAATTCCTGTGGGTCAATCCAGTCCTTCTGGTTTGTCTCCGGATTGTAAAGATGCATCACTTTTGAAGTGTCGTTCGGAACCAACTCGTCGATCGCAGGTCGCCGGTAGGGGGTGCCTTTTTCGGTAATCGGTGTACGCAGATAGGTTGAAACCCTGACAGTCGGTACGGGCGCATTACCAGTCCAGCTCGTCAGCCTCGAGCCTGAATCATCCGCAAAGACCCTGGTGTAGTGCTTGCCGGGAATTCTGTTCATCAGATAGCGGCTCAGGATCCATTGTGGGTCTGTTGCATGTCGTTCCACATAGGGAGTGACAGTTTTACTTATCTCTTCGAAGATCGATCCGGCCCATGCCTGGCCTTTTATCTTATTTAGAATGATTTGTTTGTCACCATCCATGACGAGGATATGGGGATTTTGGGCAAATGCAGGTGAATGGCTGATTCCAAGCAGAATGATTATCAGCAGGATCGGAATTTTAAAATTCATGGTTGGGTGTATTTTTTTCGAATGACGATGTATACTTCTTCTTCTTCAACGGTGGTATTCCTGTTGTTTGGATTCTATGCAATACTATATCCGCTAAACGGTAAGGGAGATTGCAACTTCTTAACCGGTCAGTGAGACCCTTCATGATTTTTGGCTGCAGTTTTCTGCAAACCTATTTCAGGACAAGTCTTCCAGTCCCTCCATCTCCAAGTCCCTCAGTCCTTCCGTCCCTCAGTTTTATGAATCCCTCCGCTCATCAACCAGATAACCGGGTGTCGAACAGGTAAATTGCGAATCACTTCTGGATGGGTTGGATTGGCAGGCAGTTTAAGGAAAGTCTGAATATAGGTTTCATTTTCATAGGCAATCCCGGCAAAAAGGAGGCATGACTGGCGAACAGGCCACTCTTCCCAGATGTAAATGTCTTTGGCAAAAGGCCAGGTTGTCTTGTCGGCAATAAATGGGAAAATATAGGCCAATCCTTTTTTCAGGGATTTGCCGTCAGGAGTCGTAAATGCCCAGAGATTGTCTTGCGGGGTGGATAGGATTTGGGCCACATTGCAGAAAGCATCGACGTTGAACAAAGAATATCCGAATGGTTTGGTGCGTTTGATTTCCAGAGGGAAACTTCCATCATCGGCCATCTGGGAAGGGAGCAAGACATTTTTAAATCGGTCTGCGCAGATTTGGATCATTTTTTCGTCGCCGACCAGCATAGCCATCGAAGAGGCAGTGGCCACCCAGCAGGTACCATGGTTGTTTTTGGCGTTCATCTCATCGATTCCGTACGAATGGGTGGTCATCCAATTCAGGAATCCTGCAAACCATGCTTTGATTCCGGCAGCATCCTTTGCAGGTATTGCTTTCCGGTCGATCAGTATTTTGGCGGATTGGGCCACTTCTACCAGATGATAGGCATCAATGAGCCCGATGCCTCTGCCCGTGAATCGGCCCCAGATTGCCTGAGCATACAACATATCCGGATTCATCCGGGTCTCAGCATCAACGAACCAGGCATTGAGCTGTTCCATTGCTTTGAGTGCATATTTTTTATTGCCGGTCAGCAACCAGGCGGAGGTCAGGGTTGCGGTCATGTTGCTGAAACGGATCATGGCCAGTCTGTGGTCAGAAAAATTATCCGGATTACTCTGTCCGTCCTTTTGAATGTATGGGCCATCGGGTTTGGCCGGATCCGGCCACCAATAATCGCCTTCAGAGTAAAAATCGTGCGTTCCTCCTGAACTTCGCTTAGAATGCGAGGCCGTCACTGTGATAGGTTTTTCAGCCATCATCCTGTCCGCTTGTTCAATGGTTTCCTTCCTGATGTTGTCAAGGACCTTCGAGCTCATGCTTGTTTGTGCTGCGAGGACCGGATTGGACAATAAATTCAAGAGTAAATACAAAATCAGGAAAGAGGGTACTTTTATTGACATTTTATTTTGAATGGTATTTACACCTGTCAGGTTTTTAAACCTGACAGGTGTGAGTGGTATTAAAGTTTGTAGTACTGTTCCCAGTCTTTGCGCGGAGGTGCTCCGACTAGCAGTTCGTTCGCAATCTTATTGTTGGTGATCTGTTTGGTTTCGCGGTCGAACAGCAGTTTGGTGTTAAGTTGTTGCGCCAACACACCCAGATTAAAGACCTGGCTCAATGGACCGGCAATTTCAAACCTCGACCTGCATACTTCCTCGCCTTTGCATCCTTTCAGGAAGTTGGCATAATGGTTGGAAGGACTCTTCTGTACTTCAGGAAGTTTGGAGGCCATCTCCTTGGCTTTCTCCTCCGGAATAATCGATAGGGTACTTGCATGTGATCCACCCTTGAAAGTCAGCTCCTTGCTATAGATGATCTTGCCCGGATTCAGTTTAGAGGGTTGGATTTTTCCGTTGCTGGCAGCAGGAATATTGGGATCGAGTGCGGTGGAACCGCCGTAGCCTGCAGGAACTTCAGGTACATTGTTTACCCCATCGTACCAGGTGATCACCACAGGTGGCATATTGTCCCTTTTTGGGAATTTGAAGGCAAGAGTTGTAGATTGTGGGTAATAATAGGTATTGTAACCTTCGCTCTTCAGGCAGTCAATTTCGTAGGGTAATCCCAGTTCCAGAAATTCGTGGGCGGTATCGATGATGTGTGCACCCCAGTCTCCCAAGGCTCCCATGCCGAAATCGTACCAGCAGCGCCATTGTCCGAGGTGGTAATTCTTGTTGTAGTCATGGTGCAGTTTGGTGGTCATGTGCCAGGTTTCCCAATCCAGCGTTGCAGGAATGTCCTGTTTTTCCGGGTATTTCGCGTTTTTGAAATCCCAACCATGCCATCTCCGTGCTGAGTTCATGTGGGCAGTAATGGCAGTAACATCCTTGATGATACCCGCTTCCTTCCATGCCTTGAACTGAAAATAGTTGGCTTCGGAGTGACCCTGATTACCCATCTGGGTAGCCACTTTGTATTTCTTGGCCGCTTTGATCATCAGTTCCACTTCGTTGAAAGTGCGTCCCATCGGTTTTTCAGAGTAGATGGCCTTGCCCTGGCTCATCGCCAGCATGGCGATTGGAAAGTGTGCAAAGTCCGGAACACCGGCGGTCACTGCATCGAACTGGCTGCCCATCTTGTCGAACATTACCCTGAAATCCTGGAAGCGCGGTACATCCGGAAACATTTTGAGAATTTCCTGGGTGTGTGGAGCACCCATGTCGACGTCACAAAGGGCCACAATGTTGCATAGACCTGTTTTGTATAGGTCCTTGATGTCCGATCCCCCCTGGTTGCCAATACCACAACAGGCAAGATTGACTTTGTCGCTTGGACTGACGGGTTTGGGAACTGGATTTGCTCCCGTTGCCTGATGGGTAAGCAGCGTGGGGAGTGATACCGCGGCAGTCATCGCAGCGGCATTCTTCAGAAATGAACGTCTTGAAGCTTCCTTCGAATTCATGATTTTTCAGTTTTTAATGATTTGATAAATAATGATTTGGTTAAATATTTTATTAATGTTTTGGCTTTTATCTCGCCTTGTTTTTGATTTCAATCTTGTTGGTTCCTGATTTTAAGTGGATGATACCGGAGGATGGATCCGTTTTTTTGCCGTTGAGGTAAATATTTTCATTTCCGGCAATTACTACCGTGAATTCGCCGGCCATGTTTTCAGGTATTTCTATCGAATAGGTTTTCAATTGATTGTTCACCCAGTGGTATTCTCCTTTGATCGGACCATGAATGGTTGGGGTCTTGATCCTGCTAAATTTCAGATCACCCATCTGTGGATGAATGGATGCCGTGCCGTAACCGGGGTTATTCGGACGAATTCCCCACAGGCAACGCGGGATGATATTAGCTGGCGCAGCGCCCCATGCATGGTTCCAGTCGGAATTGGGCTTGTATTTCATGTCCCAGGCTTCCATGGTAATGGTAGACCCGACTCTGATCATGTTCCACCAACTGCGGTCGGTGGTGGATCTCATCAGATCAAGTGCAAATTGACCTTCGTTGTATCTGTAGAGTCCTTCAAGGAGGTATTGCGATCCATAGACGCTGCATGCCATTCCTCTCGACTTGACAAACGTTGTAACTGATTGGATATGCTCCGGGGCGACAATGCCAAAAGCCAGCGCCATCATGTTGGCATGAAGGGAGGAGTGAGCCGATCCTTCGCCATCGGTATAAATGCCTTTTTCGGTGTTGAAGAGTTGGTGGTTGATGCTTTCCTTCACCTTGACGGCCATCTTTTCAAAATGATCCCGGTCAGTCTGCTTATTCAGGATTCCGGCGATTTCAGCCATGATACGCATGTTTTCATAATAGAAACAGTTCACCATGGTATTGATGGGCAACATTTCATATCCATCGCGTTCACCTTCAGGATTCACCAGTTTCCAGCTTGTGTCTTTTTGTCCGGGTGGCCAGTCAACGATGTCCTTGAGTCGTTGTTTGGAATCTGAAAAACCAATTTTCTGCATGAATTCCTCTGTTACTTTGCCGGTAGTGGTGCTGATCAGACCGTCTTCCCTTGCCAGATCCATCAGCGTTTTGGATTTCAGTTGTTCGTAGTATTTTTTCAAAAGCCCGGTGTCTCCCGAATAGCAATAATCCTGGTAAGCGAGTAATACCACATGAAGTTGCCATTCTGTCGGCCAGGTGGGATGGCTCATAAAGTATTCGATGGTTGACCTGGCCATGTCGTATTCCTTGTCGACGCAATAGTGTCCCAATTGATTGATGTACGCATCTGCCTCATAGGGAATTCTTTCCCGGTCGCCATCGACATAAAGCCCTGAAAAAGAGGTGGCTTTGATGCTGTATTTGCACAAATTCCAGATCTGGTTCAAAGTGGTATCCGAACAACTGAAATCGCTCTGGCTTTCATCAAAATAATGGAAGTAGGCTTTTTGATGCACATCCGCTACAGCTATCTTTTGGCCCGCATTTTTTATTTCGGCATACCGGAAAGGCATGATTACTCCGAAAGAATCCGGAAGAAGAACTGCTGCTCCGGAAGTGTTTCTTTTGTCGGCCTTTAATTCGAGTTTGTATTTAGTCTGGTCAGGTGAAACCGGAAGGCTGATCTCCGCATAACGGATGGATCCACCGGGATTGGGGTCGATTCTGCCGTTCAAGAGTTTTTCTCCCAGACATATCACCAGCATGCCCGGCTCTTTTGCCTGGTAACTCAATTCGAGTGTGCCAAAGGCATCCTTGCCAAAATCGACAAAATAGATTCCATCTGAGGTTCTGGTCATGGATACCGGAGAGATCCTTTCGATGCGGAATCCTTTTCCCTGTTCGACCAAACTAGCTGAGACGGAAGAGTAAAATACGCTGAAAAACAGTACGGTAACAAGAATTATTTTTTGCATGGATGTCAGATTTATTCAGTCATCATTTTCCAGGTAACTTTCCCTATGTTATCCGGTTTCCCGGTCTCAACCCTGGAGATTGATCCCGCTAATTTACCTTTTTTGTCGAATGATGCGATTATTTTTCGCCATGAAAACAGGCCTTTTTCGTAGTCAAAACTTTCACCGTCGTCATCGTATAAATCATAGTTTCCCTGTTTTTTTCCATACCAGCGAATCTCAAGATCAAATTTTTGTCCGGCAGCCGGTGCGTGCAACATTGGGGGCATCATCGGGATCACTGCGCCATCCTTCACGAATACCGGAATATGGTCGAGACCGGCTGTAATTTTGATCACTTCTCCATCGCCGGCCAGTTTTCCGGTATAGAAATCGTACCATTTTCCCCGGGGCAGAACCACCTTCCGTTCGGTCTGACCCTTGAAGAGCGGGGCAACCAGAAGGTATTCTCCGGCCATGTACTGGTCTTTGATTTCCTTGGTAACCGCTTCGGCATAAGGGTTTTCGCTTAGATTTGAATTCTTTGACTCCGAAAGCTGAGACTCCCCGAAGCCGGGCTCCAGGTTCATGGCCCGGAATGGTGGTGTTCCCTCAAAATGGTATTTGGCGAATTCAGAATAGAAATAGGGCATCAGTTGCATCCGCAAAAGAGCAATGGCCTTCACTTCCTTTTCAACTTCCGGAAAGGACCAGGGTTTGGTCCCATCCGACCAGGCATTGATCATGGCCATGGGCGAAAAGCAGACTGTCTGCATGCGCCGCACCCACTCTTCACCGGTTTTGGAACCGCGTACTTCGGGCGTCCAAAGCACCCCGGCAAAAGAACTGTTGATGAGTGCGGTAATAAAATCTTCGTGGCTGTAATAGTCGTTGTAAATTACATAAGGGAAGGAAGATCCACCGCCATTGGAGGCTCTGACCAGGCCGAAAGTACGGCTGTTTTGCTTCCGGTAAAGGTCGGTGGTTAGTTTTTGCAACATCAGTCCATAGGTCTGGCGCAATTGTTCCGCGCTGTTTCCGGAAGGGAAAGAGGCAGCATCGGGCCACAACCATCGGTCAAAGCCATCACATTCGTCGATTTTGTATCCGCTTATCCCGATGTTGATCTGGTCTTTTAACAACTGACCCGAAAGGATATCCCTCGCTTCCGGAATGGTCAAATCGGGAACAATACCTCCCCATACCGTGTGAGATCCGGTCAATGGTTTCAGCTTTTCATAGATGGGCGATAACGGAGAGACATAGGGATTGGTCCAGAGATTGAGCCGTATTCCGATTCCTTTCATGGTTTTTATGAATGTGGCAGGATCAGGAAACCGTGACTTGTCCCACTCAAAAGTACAAGGGTAGGATCTGCTTTGCCATCCGGGTTCCAGTCCGATGAAATCGAGCGGGTATCCTTTGGCTTCAAATGCCCGTGCCTCTTCTTCCACCTGATCGGCTGTGTATAAGGATTTTACCCGTTGGGTAAATCCCAGACCCCAGCGGGGTGGAAGACAACCTCCTCCATTGAAGAGATTGAAGCGACGGACAGCATCCAGCGGTGTGGGTCCGGCAAAGAGATAAATTTCAGTCCCGGTGGCAGGTACGACCATCTCTACGGCATCTGAATATGGAGAAGCTGTCCAGTTTTTATCGGTATTTCTGTCGCGGGGCACGGGAGCCTCCGGACTCTCCTTTCTCACTGCAGTACCCGCATAAACCGTGATGTAGCGCGCACTGTTGACGAATACACCGTAACCGCGGCTGGAAACGTAAAATGGAACGGGTGCATGGGTTCTTCCATTGTCCGTTCCTCCGTAATGGTCAACATGCAATTGCAGGATTTTACCGCGTTGCTGTACGGTCTTAAAATTGAGTCCGAAACCGTAAAGTTGTTCAGATTTGACTAACGGAAAACGCAGAATCGTCTTGCCATCCGAACATGAGCCTGAAATCTCTGCTGAAGGCAGCGGAAACACAGTGCTGCCGAGTTTTGAAAGGGCTGTAACATTGGGCTTTACCCCCGAAGCACTCAGCAGATCGAAATGATCCGGAACCCCCACGGTCGTTTTCCAGATGCCGGGAGCAATCTCCGTCCAAACGGGGTTCTGAGCATTGATCTCGCAAGAGGTCAGTATTAATATAGCTGACAGTGAATGCTTTATGATATTTAAAATAATTCTAAATAGCATACAGATTGGAATTAAGTTTAATACTTTGTGCCCTTTGTGCTTTCCTTTGAGTCCTTTGTGGTAAAATCCAGTTTTTAACCCCAAGGTAATCAATTGTTTACACGAATTGATTCACCGGTTTCAGCGCTCATTTCTATCTGGCATGAAGCTTGAAGATGAATAAGGCGATCTTTTCTGCAAATTCATTATAAAATTTGACAGGCGTGTGTTCGCCACCTTCCAGTGTTACCAACTCATATTTCACATGATTGGATTCCAGTTGTTTGGCCAGTGCGACAGAATTTTCGTAACTGACGAGTTTGTCGGCAGTTCCGTGAATGATGATGGTTGGAGGGTCATTTTTATCTATTGACGAAAACATATAGGACTGATCCGGACTTCCCCAAAGATCCACCATACCAATGATTCCGCTTTTGTCCCATTTTTCTGCCGCATTCTGGTCTTTGTAGCAAAAATTGATGGCGAGCATTCCACCTGCAGAACCGCCTCCGACAATTATTTTTTTCAAATCAATATTCAATTTTTCATGATTGGACCTGATCCATTTTAGTCCGGACATGGCATCTGTCAAGGCATCAGTTATGGTTCCCCTGGGGTCAACTTTAGGGTCATTCCTAATCCTGTAATTGATTGAGACGCAAACATAACCTCTTTTGGCAAAATCAGTTGCCAACCTGACAATGTAACTTTGGGATTTGTCGTTCCCTGGTCTGAAGCCTCCGCCGTGCATCAGCAACATGACCGGCCTTTCTTTTTGCCTGTCCCCCTGAGGGGAATAGACGTCCAGCAACAGATTTTCAGCCTTGCCATCAAAATTGGTCACTTCACCGAATACGATGTCGTTTTGAATGTTGATGCTGTCAAATACCTGATTCAGGTACCTGACAGGTTTACCTTCTTGCGGAAGGCACGCAGAGACATGATGCAGAATATTGAAGATCAGAAAAAAGGCCAGTAGTGTTTTAATCGGTAGTTTTTTCATGGTACAGTATTAATTACGAATTGGTTTTGAACGATAATGAACAGGACTCAGTTCCTTGCCGGTGCTTTTTGTACAATAACTTTTCCTGCAATGGCAGTATGTAGTTCAAGCGGGAAAATCAAATCCCGAATTTGAACAGAAATTACCTGGTTAAATGCAAGGTGAAACAGGAAATCCAAAATGTTGAATTCAGAATAGGAATCATCCATCCTGGCAGGATAGATAGTCAAATTCTTTGTTTCATTAGTCTGGTATTACTTGGACTTACAATACCTATAAACGTTTAATTTTTCCTCCTAAAAAAAGAAGGGACATAGTCGCTACGGGTCCCAAAATACCACCGATGACCAGAACCGGGGAATAGGAAAAATGATCAACAAGCCATCCTATCAACATGGTGAAAGCGATGGCTCCTAATCCTGCACCTGTCTGGGCCATCCCGGTAACCCTGCCTACCTCGCCTACCGGGAAGTAATCGCTGGCCAGTGTCTGGACATTGCCCACCCAGAACTGGAATCCGAAAAGAACAAGACTGATGATCCATAATGCCTGCATGGCAGAGGAAGCGTAAATCGATCCGATACCCAGCACCATCAGCAAGGTAGGGAGGATGATGGCTATTTTGCGGGAAAAGTTGACTGATTTTCCCCTGCCGATCAGGTACCCCGAAAGCCATCCACCGGTCAGACTGCCAACCCCCGAGGCGAGAAAAGGCAACCAGGCAAATGTGCCGATGTCTTTGATGCTGTATCCCCTTACATCGTAGAGATAGGAGGGAAGCCAAATGAGATAAAGCCACCAGATCGGGTCTCCGAAAAAGCGGGCAAGGATAATTCCCCATACCTGCTTCAGTTTGAGCAGTTCTTTCCAACTTCTGACGGGTATGGTGTTTGCAGTTATTGGTTGGTCAGCCAAGTCACTTTGGATAAAATCTTTTTCCTCCTGTTTCAGCCAGGGATGTTCAGTTGGTTTTCGGTACATCAAAAGCCAGAGTCCCAGCCAGAAAAAACCCATCGCACCGGTGGCAATAAATGTAGTTTTCCATCCGTAATTGATTTGAAGCCAGGCAATCAAAGGAGGAGCAGCCACTGAACCCAGTGCAGCACCTGTATTGACGATACTCAGTCCGAAGGCCCTTTGCCTTGCCGGAAACCATTCTGCGATGGTTTTGATTGACCCTGGCCAGTTCCCGGCTTCACCGACTCCGAGTGCAAACCGGAAAAATGCGAATCCCCTGAATCCCCGTGCTACCGAATGCAGCATCGCAGAAACAGACCATATTACGATCGCCACTGAAAAAACCTTCCTGGTACCGTATTTGTCGTAGATCCCGCCAAAAACTGATTGAAAAAGGGAGTAAGAGATCAAAAACCAGGTGGTGATGGCTGCATATTGAACATTGGTCAAGCCAAGGTCTGATTTGATTACTGGCGCAAGAATAGAAATTGTCAGCCTGTCAATGTAACAAATGACCGTTGCCAGAAAAAGCAGGACTGCAATGTACCATCTCAAACCTCCGACTTGTGTTGTCTTCATAATTCTGTTAATTAAGCTATTAGCTGTTAGCTGTTAGCTTTGGGGTATATTCGTCTCATGCGAAATTCGGGTCGTTGACCGCCAGATCGTACCTCCTGCTGTTTTCATTGAATGCGGACATTATCCAGAAGTAACAGCTTTTGACTCCGGGTATCCCGACAGTCGGATGATATCCTTCCGGCACGATGACAAAATCGCCTGTCGAAACCGGATAAACTTCTTCAATTTCACCCGGAACCCGTGATGAAAGATGCAAGGCAAATTGTGGTTTGGGTATGTCAAAGTAACAGTAGATTTCTTCGAGATCTTTTGAGTGCTGGTGGGGAGGCCAGCTGGTCCACTGTCCCGGTTCTCCTTCAGTGACTCCGCAAATCAGTCTCGATCCTTTGTCTTCCTGAGAAATGGTCATGAAAACTTCGCGCCGGTAAGGGAGCTTTCCATGTATCTGGTGAATATTTCCAAGGGGTATCGACAGGTCATATTTTCTGACAAAGAAGACTCCTTTTCCTTCGCAGGGAGCGCCTCCGAGAAAGATGATCAGGTTGCTTTCTGCTACAATTGTGACCATTGCTTTGGCCGGAAAATAAAAGGAATCGCGCGGTGAAAGCGTATATTTTTCTCCAGCGAAATAAATTGATGCCTGTCCGGAAATTACTGCCCCGTTCAGCTCCAGATTTTCGTCTGTCAGCTGATATTCACTCCCTGCTTCCAGATTTAATCTGAACCCCCAGGTGGTTTTGAGGTCAGAATTTTCGGGCGAAACCACCATGTGATATCCCTGTGCATCCTGACTCTTGTATTTCCAGTTTAGTTTTGTTTGTGCCATTGTATCCACCTGCCTAATTTAGTTTTATAATTTCAAACGATCTTAATCTATTTCCCAATAACAAAAAGCTAACAGCTAATAGCTTTTTGCTTGTAGCTATCCTTCAAACACACGCAGTCATTCCTCCGTCCACATAAATGATCTGGCCATTGATGTACGAACTGGCCTCTGAGGCAAGAAA
>JBAXUL010000006.1:0-74901 GCA_037129695.1 Prolixibacteraceae bacterium | reverse complement strand
CTCTTCTTCACTTTCAACCCCGGAGGGGTTTCCTGTACATAACCCCCGGTTTCAACCGGGGGAACCCAGAGACCACCGTCCGGGTATAAAAGTTAATAAAAAACCTGCATCCCGGAATCGGACGGCAGGAACGAATCATGTAAAATGCGGAAAAAAAAAGTAGCAATTTGCCTGAAAAAGAAAAATTGAGTACAAAATAAATCAGGAGGACCACCATCGAACCACTCGAATCCATATTAGCTGCACGCGACCAAAGGGCATTCCTGAAAAGGGAAATGGCAGACAACGGTTGGTCATGCCTGAGCCTGAGCCTCAATGTTCCCGGTTTCCCCAAAAGCAACACCGTCGTGCAGCTGTTTTTCAGCCATGTGCTGATGGACCTGAAATATTTTCTGAAGGCAAATACAATCGCCCTCCAGGATAATGAATCAATCTGCAGGGCGGATGATGCCGGCGATTTTTATTTGTCGCCTTGTTCGGGGAAGGGGAAAAGCAATGATGAAATCAAGCAATTGTGCGAAGATTTCGAGGAGAGTCATCCACTTGGCCGCTATATTGATGTGGACCTGAATGATTCACAAGGAAATACGCTATCATCCGGCAAATCGAAGCCCTGCTTCTTTTGCGGCGAAAAACCCGCCATCGAATGCAGACGTCTGGGGTCTCACGATGAAGAGCAAGTGCGTTCATTGATGTTCACCAGAATGGCTGAATATTGTCGTCAGCAACGGGAAAACGGACTTGTGAAACAGATTTCATCCCTTGGGCTGAAGGCCCTTCTTGAAGAAATTTCACTTTCTCCGAAACCCGGACTCGTAGATAAATTCAGCAACGGCAGTCATGCCGATATGGATTATCAAACATTTTTAGCCTCATCCGCTGCCATTTCGGGTTGGTTTGAGGAGCTGGTGCGTGCAGGTTTTACCTTTAACGGGAATGATATCATCCGTGCGCTGCCTGTCATCAGGAACATCGGATTGCGCATGGAATCTGACATGTACGATTCAACGAAAAATATCAATACCCATAAAGGCCTTATATTCCTGATGGGATTGTCCCTCTTTGCCTGCGGAAAGCTATACCGTCAAAGTGATCAGTTCGAAACGGAATTGTTCAGGGATATCATCAGGGATATTTGCAAAGACCTGGTAAAAAATGAACTTCACTTCCCGGATGGTTCAGAAACAACACATGGAGAAAAAATATTCCGGAGATACGGATTCAGCGGGGCAAGGGGAGAAGCAGAAAATGGTTTTCCGATGGTATTTGATTTTGGTCTGCCCCAATTAATGGCATTCAAAGTACCCGGAGAAGATGCGCTGATCAAATGCCTGCTTGCCATCTCATCCAACAACCATGATACCAACATCCTTTACAGGCGCGGTCCGGATGTTTTAACCGCATTTCAGGTTCTTTGCAGGAATGCATTGGAGAACTTCAGCACAGGGAACTATGCAGAAGTGGCAGAATTTTGCAAAAGAGAGAATATTTCGCCCGGTGGATCAGCTGATTTGCTTGCAGTCACTATATTTGTCAACACCCTTATCCATCAAGATCAAAGTAAAAATCTGACCCTTTTATCCCAAATCAATGACTTTTGAAGATACAGATTTCCGGCAGGAGACCCTTGACCTGGACAACCCGTTCGATGTAAAACTGGTGAAAGGCTTTCTCGCGGACCTGGGCTTTGAGTTCGACCCGTCGGAGGTTGAATGCACCATGATCGTTTATAACCTGAAGGGTGAACTTGTCGGGACAGGTTCGCATCAGGGCAGGATCCTGAAATATGTGGCTGTCGACCCCAAATACCGCGATACGACCGCTTTTGCGCTGATCGTTACCTACATGACCGAGAAGCTGTTAAAGATTTACAAGCATACATTCGTTTTTACTCGACCGGAGAACTCAGTCCGGTTCGGAGGATTGGGTTTTTCAGAAATTGCCTCGGCTCCTCCGCTATTTTCCATCCTCGAATTTGGTTTTGAATCGATTCTAACTTACCAGGATTACCTTCAAACCCTGATTCGCCCGACTGAAACTACCGCTGTTGCTGCCATTGTAGTTAATTGCAATCCTTTTACCAATGGGCACAAATACCTGATTGAAAAGGCAGCCTCAGAAAATGAACTTCTGTACCTTTTTGTGGTTGAAGAGGACCTCTCGGCGTTTCCCTTCAAAGTCAGGTGGGAGTTGATCAGAAAGGGGATTGCCCATCTGAATAATGTTGTCATGGTGCGGGGAGGCATGTACATCGTTTCCGGATCCATCTTTCCTGCCTATTTCCTCAAAAATGAAACCATCAGCGATGTCATGGAAAAGCAAGCGGAATTGGATGTCCAGATCTTTGCCAGGTACGTGGTGCCGGTCCTGGGGATTAAAAAAAGATATGTTGGAACAGAAAAATATTGTGTAACCACTGCCGCCTACAACCGGGCCATGAAGAAAATCCTTCCGGCATCGGGTGTGGAAATCATCGAAGTCATGCGAAAGCTGGCCACCCCGGGTTCTTCCAAACTTCCAATTTTTATCAGCGCCTCCAATATTCGTCAGGCGATCAAAGCGGATCAGCTGGATGATGTAGTCGAATTTCTACCGGAGTCGACTCGCGAGTTTTTATATTCTGACGAATCGCTGGAGATCCGGAACAAGATAAAATCTGGCACCGGTCGTCATTAACTGCGGAGAATCTCTATCAGACTATTCGGAGGTTATTTCCGCTATAGCTTTAGTTGAGTGGAGGTTACATGCTTTTCCTTGAAAGGGTATTGCTTTTCAAAATCTTCCAGTTCAGCTCCGTCAACTGAAAATGATTCATCTTCATAAAACTTGCCTGTTATTCCGGATAGACTTGCATTTAGCAGCCCCAAAGCCATAAATGGATCAAAATTCAGTCCCTCTTTGGTGGTAATGCCAAATTCAGCTGCATTCCGAAATCCAAAGCGATGATAATAGTCCGGGTTCCCGAAAAGAATCATGGCATCATGACCTAATTCCTTTGCCTTTGCAATACAATATTCCATCAGCCTGGCACCATGGCCTTTTCCCTGGTATTCTTTCATGATCGAAAATGGGCCGGCGCACAATACCGGATGCTCACTGTTCATTGAATCAACCACTTTGGCCTTTGTGCAAATGATATGGCCGATAATTATTTTCCCGTCAACTGCGACTAAATCGAGCGCCTCAATGTAACAATTGCGCTTTCTAATCAGATGAAGAACTAAATGTTCATCGCAACCAGGTTTATAAACATCCCAGAATGCTTCTCTTGTTAAGTTCTCTGTCTCCTTCCACTCCTTTTCTCTTGTTTGCCTGAAAGATATCTCCATAATTTTAGGATTTTGGTGATTGGACTTTGATGATTCATTCGGCATATTATTTCCCGGACGATCTGTTCTCCAAAGGAATTCAGATGACCGTTCAAAACTTAGACCCGCAGAGACCCTCTAAACCCCCTAACGGCATAATAGGAGTCGGCACCATTGTGATAAACGAAGACATGGTTGTAGCGACGATCACAAAAGAGAGCACCACCAAGTTTTCTGATCTCCGTAGGAGTCTCCACCCAACTCGATGTTTTTGTATCGAAAAAGCCAAGTTTCTGCAACTCCCGGTATTGTTCTTCCGAAAGAATTTCGATGCCCATGGCAGCTGCCATATCCATCGCAGTATTTTCAGGCTTATACTCTTTTCTTGATTCCAGCCCGGCGCGGTCGTAGCAAATACTCCTTCGTCCTTTCGGGCTTTCCGGAGAGCAATCATAGAAAATGTATTCACCGGTTGCTTCATCATGAGCTGCGACATCCGGTTCCCCGCCTGTTATTTCCATTTCATTGAGCGACCGGAGTTTGTCAGGACTGGCTTCCAGCTTTGCTTGTATGGCAGCCCAATCCATACCTTGATGGCGGCTCAGGTTTTTCTCAAATCGGCTTTGTAAGGTCTTCATCAGTTCCTTCTGTTGTTCTTGTGTCAACTCCTTTTTATTTTCCATTTCTATCGTGTATTATTTGAATTGCGATGGATATCATCATCCTTCAAAATTTATTCTTCATCCGTTAATTGAAATTCACCGTTGCGGTGTCCGGATTTTCTTATTTCAATGGGTTTGATTTTCATTGGAATGCCGTCCCAAATCTCCCAATTAGAAAATGATAATAAAGATGATCCTTGCGAATAAAAAATATCAGTACAATCTTTTTGTACGACGAAATCCGGCAAAGAATTACAATTCGAAAGGAACAATTCACAGTGTAATTTTACAGAAGAGAAGAACCCGCTGTCAGCGGTTCAATGCTTTATTTCAATTTCTCTGTATTCCAGAATGTCTCCGGGCTGACAGTCTAATGCATGACAGATAGCTTTCAGCGTGTTAAACCGGATTGCCTTTGCTTTTCCGGTTTTTAGAATGGAAAGATTGGAGAGGGTGATGTCTACTTTTTCGGAAAGTTCATTCAACGACATTTTCCGTTTCGCCATCATTACATCAAGGTTTACGATGATTGGCATGGCTTAAACAGTTAGGTCGTTTTCGTCTTGAATCTCGATTCCTTTTTTGAACATAAGGGCAATGACCAAAAGTGTGATGCCCATAAATAGCCAAACATCTGCTCCACCTAATCTTAAGTATTGTATTTCAGGTATTTTAACTCCTTGACTCACTAATTTTTCCGTAAATTTTGCACCCCAAAAAGAAAACAGGCCAATTCCCAAAGCCAAATAAGCTATCCTTAAAATAAATTGTCTCATTGTTTCATTGAATGGTTGTGACAGATTTAATTTTTTATCGTGAAAAATTTTAACAATAAAGTAAAATAGGATGGCTCTCATCACGGCTACAATGATCATCAAAGAAGTCACTGTGACGAAATAACTTTGATTGTAGAGATACAAATCAGACAAATTCACCTCCATCCAAAATTTACGCGCACCTGTTGGACTGAGTATTAGCGTGAAGAATGTATTGGATATGAATCCTCCTGCTTCGATGCAGATCCCAATGAACAGGATCCATGAAACTACATGAAGCGCTTTAAGCAGGTAATCTGTTTTTGTTGACATATTGCGATGTTTGAATTAGATCACAAATATAATCATTATTTATTGTAATACAATAAATAAACATCAATAAACAAGAAATATATATTGCAAAGCAAAATTATGATGACAGTGTGACATTCAGCTTTTTGTTCTGATTGATATTATATATGTTGAATTCATACGATTGCCGGTTGGTTTTTGTCGTGTCGACCTGACAATAAAATAACCCGGCAAAAGAGGCCATAAAAGGTTGTTTTGCCGGGTTATCCGAGATTAATTTCGAGTTGTCTGATTTTAAAGTACAACCTCGCTCATGGCCTCCGGTATCTCAATATTGGTGAAACCGGCTGTTTCAAGCTGGCCCTTGTAAAAAAGCTGCGTTTCATAATCCCCGTGAACCAAAAAGACTTTTTTGATGGAAGCAGGATCCTGGCAACTCAGAAATGACATCAACTCGCTGTAGTCGCCATGGCCGCTGAAGGCCTCAATCCTTGCAATTTCTGCATTCACACTGTATTTGTTGCCGAAAATGGAAACTGTCTTTTCTCCGTTCATCAATTTGGCGCCCAGGGTGCGGGGGGCACAATATCCAACAACCAGGATGGTGTTTGCCGGATTGGAAATGTTGTTGGCCAGATGGTGTTTGATCCGGCCGGCCTCCATCATGCCCGATGCAGAGATGATGATGCATGGTTTCTTGAAAGTGTTCAGTTTTTTGGAATCGTTGGTGGAGGTGATGTAATGAAGAGAATTGAAGCCGAAAGGATCATCGTCGGTCTCTATTACCTTCATGACCTCTTCGTTGAAACATTCGGAATGCACCCTGAAAATGGCGGTAGCATTTACTGCCAGCGGACTGTCCACATAAATCTGAATCTTTGGCAACAATCCTGCATTGTAAAAATTGTTGAGGGTAAAGACGATGTCCTGTGTTCTTCCGATGGCAAAGGAGGGGATAATAAGCTTTCCTTTTTTCCTGACGCAGGTATCGGTCACAACCTTCAGCAAATCTTCCTCCGCATGGTTAATCTGCTTGTGAAGCCGGTTTCCGTAAGTCGACTCTGTAATGAGATAATCACATTGCCGGAATGCTTCCGGAGCTTTCAAGACCCTGCTGGTGGGCCGTCCAACATCTCCCGTGTAGGCCAATCGCTTTGTTTCTCCGTTTTCTGTGATTTCCAGAAAGGCGGTACCCGCTCCAAGTACGTGACCGTTGTTGGTAAAACGCACTTTTATGTTCTCGTCAATGTAAAATTTGCGGTTGTAGGCGACACCAATGAACAACTCCATGCACATTTTTGCATGTTCGGTGGTATAAATTGGTTCGATTTGCTCCAATCCGAGTTTTAACTGCTTCTTGTTGTACCATTTTACGTCGAGTTCCTGGATGTGGCCGCTATCTGCCAGCATAATGGCGCACAAGTCGCGGGTGGCATTGGTGCAAATGACGGATCCCCTGAATCCGAGTTTATACACAAACGGAATCAATCCTGAGTGGTCGATGTGGGCATGGGTCAGGATGATATGGTCAATCTCTTTGGGATCAAAACCGAGGTTGCGGTTGGATGAGTCCGTTTCCATCCCTTTGCCTTGAAACATACCGCAATCCAGCAGAATTTTTTTCCCATTGTCCATTGTGATCAGGTGTTTACTACCTGTGACTTCGCGGGCCGCACCAATAAATTTGATTTTCATGAGAGTATGGATTAGAGATGAGTGGAAAGTGGAAAATGAAAAATGGAAAATGAAAAGTATCGAATGATTATAGCATACTACACTTTTGCCTTTTGCCTTTTGCCTTCTTTAGAGCTTTTATCCTTTATTTATAGTTAACCCTAAAGGTAATAAAAAAGCACTCTTCCCGGAAAGAAAGAGTGCTTTAAATAAAATGGAGTAAATTGTAGTACTATTCTTCCGTTTGCGTAGCTGCATAGGTTTTGAGCAGTTCATCCTGAACCTCGGCAGGTACTTTTTCGTAACTGGCAAATTTCATTTTGAACATTGCGCGTCCCTGAGTGACAGAGCTTAAGGTGGTAGAATATTTGTTCATCTCCTTCAGCGGAACTTTGGCAACGATTTTTTCGAACCCTTTTTCGGAACTCATACCCATGATCAGCGCACGACGGTTCTGCAGGTCACCCATCACGTCACCCATGCGATCGCCGGGTACCAGGACCTCCACATCGTAAATAGGCTCCAGAATTTTGGCGCCTGCCTTCTTGAATGCCTGACTGAATGCATTTCTTCCTGCCAGACGGAACGAGATTTCATTGGAGTCGACAGGGTGCATCTTGCCTTCATAAATGGAAACACGGATATCACGGGCATACGAGCCTGTGAGCGGACCTTCTTCCATTTTTTCCATGATCCCTTTCAGGATGGCCGGATGGAAACGGGCATCAATAGACCCGCCAACGATACAGTTGCAGAAGACCAGTTTGCCGCCCCATGGGAGTTCTGTGACTTCCGTTCCGCGAAGACTTACTTTCATCTCCTTGCCGTCTACCACAAACATGGTGGGAGCGGGCATACCTTCTTCGAAAGGCTCGATCACCATGTGAACCTCCCCGAACTGACCTGATCCACCGCTCTGCTTGCGGTGACGATAGTCGGCCTGCGCAACTTTGGTGATGGTTTCCCGGTAGGGGATTTTTGGATTTAAAAACTGGATATCAATCTTAAAGACATTGTCAAAATACCATTTCAAAGTATTGATGTGGTATTCGCCCTGTCCGTGGATGAGGATTTGTTTTAACTCTTTGGAATATTCAATGATATAGGTAGGATCCTCTTCGTGCAAACGATGGAGGTATTCGCCCATTTTTTCCTCGTCCGACTCGTTGAGTGCCTTGACGGCTGTCGTATATCTTGGAGCAGGGAACGGAATAGGTGGAAATTCGATTTCAGCGTCTTTGTCGCAAAGAGTCTGGTTGTATTTGACATCTTTCAGTTTAACTGTCGCGCCGATATCTCCGGCTACCATTTCAGGTACTTTGGTTCTGGTTTTTCCGGCTACGGCAAAAATCTGGGAGATTCTTTCCTTGGAATTTTTGGCCATGTTGGTCAAATCCATTCCTTCCTTCAATGTTCCGGAAATTACTTTGAAATAAGTTACTTCTCCAACGTGTTGTTCGAGAGAGGTTTTGAAAACAAAAATTGAGGTTGGTCCATTGACGCTGATCGGAATCATTTTCCCGTCAACGGTTTCAACAGATGCGAGTTCTCCCGGGTCGGGAGCTACATTGACGATAAAGTCCATCAAGCGGCGTATGCCCATGTCCTTGGCGGCACATGTGCAGAATACAGGATACAAGCCTCTGGAAAGCATTCCGAGCTTCAGTCCTTTTTTCATCTCATCTTCATTCAGGGAGCCCTGTTCGAAGAAGAGTTCCATCAAAGCCTCGTCATTTTCGGCAGCCATTTCTACCAACAGGTTGTGGTATTCTTCGGCTTTGTCCATCTCAGAAGCAGGAATTTCCAGCATCTCCGGTTTCCCGCCTTGCGGACCCCACTGAAGCATTTTCATCTTCAGTACGTCGATTGCTTTGTTGTATCCCAGTCCTGGATTGACGGGATATTGTACGATGGCCAGTTTGTTGCCGAAGGTGGTTTTGGCCATCTCCATCGTATTCTCCCAGTTGCTGTTTTCGTGATCAAGGTGATTGATGACAAAAATCAACGGTTTGTGAAATTTTTCTGCGTTGCGGTTGGCTATTTCTGTCCCAACCTCTACGCCGTTGACCGCGTTGAAAACCAATAAGCCTGTCGCGGCCACACTTAATGCAGGAATTACGCCTCCGACGAAATCATCCATCCCCGGCGTGTCGATGATGTTGATCTTGCATCCTTCAAATTCGGTGTAAAGCACTGTTTCATGAACAGAGTTGCCATACTCTTGCTCGACGAGGTTGTAATCTGATGCCGTATTCTTGCTTTTGACATCGCCTCTGCGGTTGATAATTCCACCCTCGAAGAGCATGGCTTCTACAAGGGTGGTTTTCCCAGCGCCCGAATTTCCGAGCACCGTAATGTTTCTGATTTCACTGGTTTGGTATACTTTCATGATAAAAGATTTAAATAAAATTATCCGGTTGTTTGGAAAACCTTTTTTTCAATTACTTCAAAAATAGAAATTATTTAAAATGATCCGACCGACCTGAAAATTTTCGATTTTCGATTTTAGAATTTGGAATTTCGAAAAATAAGCAAGTAGCCTATTATCAAAGGGATGACTCCTGACCGAAACAGGCTTTATGGTGAAATTTATGTTACTAAACATGTTATTCCGTTGAAAAGTCCACCATGGAATATTGGCACCAGGCAACTGTCAATTTTACTTTTCTCTTACACCAGGTAAGCAAAATCTTGCTAAAATTTGCATATTTGCAATTAACCAACACTGATTGAATCTGATGCGTCGATTTCCATTCTTCAAACAATTGGATGCCATGGATTGCGGTCCCTCCTGCCTGAGGATGATCGCGAAATTTTATGGCAAGAATTTTTCGTTGCAAACCATCCGCGATCGGAGTTATTTGACCAGGGAAGGCGTATCATTGCTTGGTATGTCTGATGCCGCAGAATCTCTAGGGATGAGGTCGGTTGGGGCCCGTGTCACTTTTCGGCAACTTACGGACGAACTGCCTCTTCCTGTCATTGTGCATTGGAAAGGAGAACATTTTGTCGTAGTCTATGCATTTAAAAAGGGAAAAGTACGCGTGGCCGATCCAGCACACGGGTTGATCGATTATTCAAAAGAGGAATTTCTGAAAGGGTGGAGTGGGACAGCAGATGAGGAGAAAGCCAAAGGGCTGACATTGATCCTGGAACCGACTCCCGATTTTTATCAGCTACAGGATGAAAAAACTGACAAATCTTCCTTCGCATACCTCTTCTCTTATTTCAGAAATCAGAAAAAATTTTTGTGGCAGCTTTTGATTGGATTGTTGCTTGGCAGCTTGTTCCAATTGATTTTTCCACTGCTTACACAATCTATGGTCGATGTGGGGATCAACAACCAGGACATTGGCTTCGTTACCTTAATTCTCGTGGCGCAACTGGTTCTTTTTGTATCCCAGACTACAGTTGAGTTTTTCAGAAGCTGGATTCTCCTTCACCTCACAACCAGATTGAATGTTTCGCTGATATCCGATTTTCTCATCAAGCTGATGAAGTTGCCCATTGCATTTTTTGATACCAAGATGATTGGCGATTTGCTGCAGCGCATCGGAGACCATACCCGCATCGAAAATTTCATTACCAATCAGACCATGAACGTGCTTTTTTCGATGGTCAATCTATTGATATTTTCTATCGTACTGGCCTTCTACAGTTGGACCATCCTGCTGATTTTTGTTTTAGGCAGTCTGTTCTATGTTTTATGGATCGTCTTTTTTTTAAAGAGAAGGAGAGAACTCGATTTCCACCGTTTCAGGCAGCTTTCTGAAAATCAGGCAAAGCTGATTGAGCTGATCACCGGCATGCAGGAGATCAAACTGAACAATTGCGAAAAGCAGAAAAGGTGGGAATGGGAAAGAATTCAGGCACGGTTATTTAAACTGAACATCCGTCGTTTGTCGTTGAACCAGACTCAGTCCATCGGATCTTCCTTCATTAATCAACTGAAGAACATATTGATAAGCTTTCTGGCGGCAAAACTTGTAATCAATGGCCATATTACCATTGGGGCAATGGTAGCGGTATCTTATATTATCGGTCAGATGAATGTGCCATTGGCCAATCTTATGGATTTTATTCAAACAGCGCAGGATGCTAAAATCTCACTGGAGCGTTTCAATGAAATTCATCTGAAGAAAGATGAAGAGACGGCTGATGAGAATAAATTGGTGCAGATCCCTGAGATGAAGGATATTTCAATTCGTGATCTGACATTTCAATATGAAGGTCCCCGTTCTCCCAAGGTTTTAAAAGAGATCAACCTTACCATACCCGTCAACCAGACAACTGCGATCGTCGGGATGAGCGGAAGCGGGAAAACGACCCTGATTAAATTGTTGCTTGGATTCTATCCGCCGGTTTCCGGAACCATCACCCTGGGCGAAATCGATCTCAACCAGATTTCAACCTCCGTATGGCGCGACAGGTGTGGAGTGGTGATGCAGGATGGCTATCTGTTTTCAGATTCCATCGTTAACAACATTGCGGTAGGAGAAGACACCATTGATCGCGAAAGACTTGCGGAGGCTGTCAGGATGGCCAATATCCGGGAATACATCGAATCGTTGCCAATGGGTTATGATACGAAAATTGGTCAGGAGGGGGCAGGGTTGAGTCAGGGACAAAAACAGCGGATACTGATCGCACGTGCAGTTTACAAGAATCAGGGATTTCTCTTTTTTGATGAAGCGACCAATGCCCTGGATGCCAACAACGAGAAGGTGATTATGGAAAATATGAATGAATTTTACAAGAGCCGGACCGTGGTGGTGGTTGCCCATCGTTTGAGTACGGTCAGGAATGCGGATCAGATCGTTGTCCTCGACCGGGGCGAGATTGTGGAGAAGGGCAGGCACGAAGAGCTGATCAAGCTGAAGGGCAGCTACTGGAATTTGGTCAAGAATCAGCTGGAGTTGGGAGCTTAGAGAATTGACCATGGAAAATTGACAATTGACAATTATTGAGCATGTCGAAAAAATTGGATGAAATAGACCTTCACAGCAAGGAAGTTCAGGATATTATGGGCCGAATGCCATCCTGGCTAATCAGGAATGGTATGGTCATGGTCGTACTCCTATTGATCGTCCTCATCGCCGGAACCTGGTTTTTCAAGTACCCTGATATTATTTCCGCACCCGTGGTGGTTGTGGCTACAGTTGATTCCGGAAAAGAGACCTCCCTAACCGGTTATGTCCAACTTCAGAGGAGCAGTGCAAGGGAAATTAAAATCGGCCAGCAGGTTAATCTGAAGTTTGCCAATTATCCTTATCTCGAGTATGGTTCGGTAAGAGGGTTTATCACAAAAATCTCTGCTGTTCCAACGGGTGATTCCTATACTGCAGAGGTAAAACTTCCTGATCAGATGATCTCCACTTTCGGGAAGAACCTCGTATTTCAGAGCGAGTTGAAGGGGACTGCAGAGATCATTACAGAAGATCAAAGGTTGTTGAGCCGGATTCTCAGTCCGGTCAAGCGTGTTTTCAGTTATCGGCCGGCACAATAATCCACGGGCAAATAGTTACTGGTCGGTGGTCGGAAAAGAAAGAGTATGAAAATCCTCCTCTCAATTTCAGTTATTTTTGCTGAATCTGATGTCAAAAGGAAGAGGCTAAATGGTAAAAACCGAACCAACAGGAGCCAAACGCTAACTGCTAATGGCTAAAAGCTTTGAAAATCATTTTTTTTTAATGTTGTAGTGTATTTCCCAAAGAAATGTGTACTTTTGCAGTCCATTTTGGAGGAGTTTTGCGAGGTAATAAAGTGTTATATCGCTGAACATACGGGGAATTGCGAGATTTCCCCGGGAGAAATATGTGTGTATTTTTTATCAAATTTAAAAAACGTTTATGCCTACTATTCAACAGTTAGTACGTAAGGGAAGAGTAAATATCGAAGACAAAAGCAAGTCTCCGGCATTGAACTCATGTCCTCAGCGTAGGGGCGTATGTGTACGTGTTTACACTACGACGCCCAAGAAGCCGAATTCGGCTATGCGGAAGGTTGCCAGGGTAAGGTTAACCAACGGCAAAGAGGTGAATGCCTATATTCCGGGTGAAGGACACAATCTTCAGGAGCACTCTATCGTTCTGGTACGTGGTGGTCGTGTTAAAGACCTTCCGGGAGTTCGTTACCATTTAATTCGTGGTGCACTCGATACCGCTGGTGTTGAGGGTCGCAAGCAACGTCGTTCGAAATATGGTGCCAAGCGCCCAAAACCAGGACAAGTAGTTGCTGCAACAAAAAAGAAGAAATAATTAAAAAAACAATTAGTTATTAGTTTGGAGGTTTGGTTGAGTAAGGGCTTGTCTTGAACAGGCTGTATAACTGAAGGCTAAACAACAACCGATTCAAATAACACAAACAATTTGTAACTAAGATGAGAAAAACAAAACCAAAAAAGCGGATCATTCTTCCCGATCCGAAATTCAATGACGTTCTCGTTACTCGCTTCGTGAACAGTCTCATGTTTGATGGTAAAAAATCCATCGCATTCAAAATTATTTACGATGCTCTGGATATCGTTGAGAAAAAGATGAAAGACAATGAAGTGTCTGCTCTCGATGTATGGAAAAAAGCATTGGTTAACATCACTCCCCAGGTTGAGGTTAAGAGTAGGCGTGTTGGTGGTGCCAACTTTCAGGTTCCGATGGAAATTCGTCCTGAAAGAAAAGTGGCTATCTCCATGCGTAACCTGATCATCTTCGCCAAGAAGCGTTCCGGTCATTCAATGGCAGAAAAGCTTGCCGCTGAAACTGTTGCCGCTTACAATGAAGAGGGTGGTGCTTTCAAGAAAAAAGAAGATACACACAGAATGGCAGAAGCAAACCGTGCGTTTGCGCATTTCCGGTTCTAGTCCGGAATTTCAGATAGTTTAGATTAGTTTATTGTACGAAAAAAGATAATGGCGAAAAGGGACCTTACAAATACCAGGAACATCGGGATCATGGCTCACATCGATGCCGGTAAAACAACCACTTCAGAGCGGATCTTGTTTTACACGGGTAAAGTTCACCGGATTGGTGAAGTACACGATGGTGCAGCAACGATGGACTGGATGGAACAGGAGCAGGAGCGTGGTATTACCATCACTTCTGCTGCGACATTTACAGAATGGACATATCAGGATATTGTTCATCAGATCAATATCATTGATACTCCGGGCCACGTAGACTTTACGGTTGAGGTGGAACGTTCGTTAAGGGTTCTTGACGGTGCGGTTGCTACCTTTTGTGCCGTAGGTGGTGTAGAAGCTCAATCGGAGACAGTTTGGCGTCAGGCCGACAAATACGGTGTACCAAAAATCGCTTTCATCAACAAGATGGACCGCGCGGGTGCCGATTTTTTCAATGTATACAACGACATCAAAGAGAAATTGGGAGCCAATCCGGTTCCGATTCAAATTCCGATTGGTGCCGAAGAGCGTTTCAAAGGAATCATCG
Source organism: Prolixibacteraceae bacterium (assembly GCA_037129695.1). Lineage (GTDB taxonomy): Bacteria > Bacteroidota > Bacteroidia > Bacteroidales > Prolixibacteraceae > CAINVV01. The sequence goes on along the minus strand of JBAXUL010000006.1, from coordinate 60,748 downwards.
ACCTTGTGGCCATGAAATCAGTGGTCTGGCATGATGAAACCATGGGCGCAGATTATTCGGTGGAAGAGATTCCAGCTGACATGCTTGAGCTGGCTCAGGAATGGCGTGAGAAACTGGTCGAGTCTGTTGCTGAACAGGATGAAACTTTGATGGAGAAATTCTTCATTGATCCCAACAGTATTACAGAAGACGAGTTGAAACACGTGATTCGTAAAGCGACCCTTTCCGGGGTTATTATTCCGATGTTGTGTGGATCGGCCTTCAAAAACAAGGGAGTTCAGACTCTTTTGGATGCTGTTTGTGCCTATTTGCCTAATCCGTTGGATGTTGCCTCAATCATCGGTAAGGATCCTGATACGGATGAAGAGATTGAAAGAAAACCAGATGTCAACGAACCTCTTGCAGCGCTTGCATTCAAGATTGCAACTGACCCTTATGTTGGCCGTTTGTGTTTCATTCGTGTCTACTCAGGAAAAATTGATTCGGGATCTTATGTGCTCAATACCCGTACAGGGAAAAAGGAGCGGATTTCCCGTCTCTTCCAGATGCACTCCAACAAACAACAACCACGTGATGTGATTGAAGCAGGCGACATTTGTGCCGCTGTTGGTTTCAAGGATATTCGCACAGGTGATACACTTTGCTCTTTGGATCATCCGATCATTCTGGAATCCATGACATTCCCGGAACCGGTAATCGGTATCGCGATTGAGCCAAAGACTCAAAAGGATTTGGACAAACTGTCCAACGGCCTCATTAAACTTTCTGAGGAAGATCCAACTTTCCAGGTCAATACTGACCAGGACAGCGGACAGACCATCATTCGGGGAATGGGTGAGCTCCATCTGGAGATCATCGTTGACCGTCTGAGAAGGGAGTTTAAAGTTGAATGCAACCAGGGTGCTCCTCAGGTTTCCTACAAAGAAACCATTACCAAAGAGGTTAACCTGCGTGAAGTGTTCAAGAAACAGACCGGTGGTCGTGGTAAATTTGCTGACATCTCAGTTCATATTGGTCCTGTTGATGAAGGCAAAACAGGTCTTCAGTTTGTCGATCAGATCAAAGGGGGAACTATTCCGCGCGAATACATTCCTTCCATTGAAAAAGGATTCAAAGAGGCCATGAACAATGGTCCTTTGGCCGGATACAAGATTGAGAACATCAAAGTGGTATTGGTCGACGGATCATTCCACCCTGTTGACTCCGATGCACTCTCTTTCGAGTTGTGCGCCAAGCAAGCTTTCAGAAATGCGGCATCCAAAGCAAAACCAGTTTTGCTGGAGCCTATTATGAAGGTAGAAGTGGTTACACCGGATGATTACATGGGTGATATTGTTGGTGACCTTAACCGCCGTCGTGGCCACGTTGAAAGCATGGATGCCAAATTCGGCGCACGTGTGATCAAGGCGCTGGTTCCGCTCTCCGAACAGTTTGGTTACGTTACAACATTGCGTACCCTCTCTTCAGGCCGTGCAACCTCTACGATGGAGTTTTCCCACTATGCAGAAGTACCCAAGAACATTGCTATTTCGGTTCTTGAAAGTGTCAAAGGAAAAACAGAGTTATTATAATTAAATACGTTCTTATCATGAGTCAAAAAATCAGAATTAAACTGAAATCGTACGACCATAATCTGGTTGACAAATCAGCTGAAAAGATTGTAAAGACTGTAAAATCAACAGGTGCCATTGTAAGCGGTCCTATTCCGCTGCCAACACACCGGAGGATTTTCACTGTTTTGAGATCTACCTTCGTCAATAAAAAATCGAGGGAGCAGTTTGAATTGTCATCTTACAAGAGACTGATCGACATTTACAGTTCAACCGCAAAGACGATCGACGCCTTAATGAAGCTGGAATTACCCAGTGGTGTTGAAGTTGAAATTAAAGTTTGATAAACTGCTTAACAAGTAGAAAAAATGCCAGGATTAATTGGAAAAAAAATCGGAATGACTTCCGTATTCAGTGTTGAGGGGAAAAACATCCCATGCACTGTCATTGAAGCTGGTCCATGCACCGTTACCCAGATCCGCACCCTTGCAACCGATGGTTATGAGGCTGTACAGTTGGGTTTCGTAGAAAAGAAAGAAAAGCATGCGACAAAAGCTGAAATCGGCCATTACAAAAAGGCCGGTACTACTCCTAAGAGAAAAGTGATCGAATTTGATGGATTTGGTAGCGATGTAAAGCTGGGGGATGTCATTACAGTTGACATGCTTGAGGCTGATTCATTCATCGACATTACCGGTGTATCAAAGGGACGCGGCTTCCAGGGTGTTGTTCGCCGACACGGCTTTAGCGGTGTTGGACAGAGCACACACGGGCAGCACAACCGCTTGCGCGCACCAGGTTCTATCGGTGCCTCTTCTTATCCTTCACGCGTATTCAAAGGGATGCGCATGGCAGGACGTGATGGTGGAAAAACTATAACTGTTCAAAACCTTCAGGTGTTGAAAGTTATTCCGGAGAACAATCTTTTAATTGTAAAGGGTTCTGTCCCCGGAGCCAAGGATTCATACTTAATTATTACGAAGTAATGGAAATCGCAGTTTTAAACAGAGCAGGTGAAGAGACCGGAAGAAAAGTAGAACTGAATCCCAGTATTTACTCGGTAGAACCTAATGATCACGCGATTTATCTCGACGTGAAGCAATATCTGGCAAATCAACGTCAGGGTACCCATAAGAGCAAGGAACGCGGTGAAATTTCCGGATCAACCAGGAAGCTGAAAAAGCAAAAAGGAACCGGTGGCGCCCGTGCGGGAAGTATCAAATCAGGTACAATCCGTGGTGGAGGCCGTATGTTTGGTCCACGTCCAAGGAATTATGGTTTTAAATTGAATAAGAAGCTGAAAGAATTGGCACGTAGATCTGCCCTTACCTACAAGGCACAAGGCAGTGATATCATGATTCTTGAAGACTTTACAATTGACACACCAAGAACGAAGGAATTGATCACACTTCAAAATAATTTGAAAATCAGTGATAAAAATTCGTTGATCGTGTTATCTGAAGCAAATAAAAACATATATTTGTCAACCAGAAATTTACAGAACATCGAAGTCATAACTACCTCAGATTTATGTACTTACAAGATTATGAGAGCTAAAAAAATAGTTTTAGCCGAGAGTTCTGTAGCTAAATTGGAGGAATTATTTAAGATTAACGCTTAAGAAAATGATTGAAATTTTGATTCGCCCTATCGTTACCGAGAAAATGAATGCCCAAGCGGAGAAATTAAACCGTTATGGTTTCATGGTAGATAAGCAGGCAAATAAGTTCCAGATCAGGAAGGCCGTGGAGGAAATCTATGGCGTTAAAGTAGTTTCTGTCAACACGATGGTATATGCCGGTAAATTAAAATCACGCTTTACCAAAAGCGGGGTCATTACCGGACGTACAAATGCTTATAAGAAAGCAGTTGTTACGTTGAACAAAGGAGAAAATATTGATTTTTACAGCAATATCTAAGTAAAAAATGGCAGTTAGAAAGTTAAAACCTGTAACTCCGGGTCAAAGGCACAAAGTCATTGGTACTTTTGACTCAATTACAACTGGCAATACACCTGAAAAATCATTGTTAAGGCCCATGAAGAGTACCGGTGGTAGAAATACCAGCGGTGTGATGACAATGAGGTATATAGGTGGCGGGCACAAGAGAAAATATCGTGTAATAGATTTTGTCCGCGAAAAGGACAATATTCCTGCACGTGTTGATTCGATTCAGTATGATCCAAATCGTACTGCACGTATTGCACTCTTGGTATATGCCGATGGAGAGAAGCGCTACATGCTTGCACCGAATGGCCTTGAAGTTGGTCAGACGGTAATTAGCGGGCCTGAAGTAGCTCCTGAGATCGGTAATTCGCTACCTCTTGGAAAAATACCTCTTGGTACAATCGTTCACAATATTGAGTTGCATCCCGGACAAGGCGGAATAATGGCCCGTTCAGCCGGTACTTATGCGCAACTCACTTCACGTGAAGGACGATACGCCATCATTAAACTCCCCTCAGGCGAGTCACGTATGGTACTGGTTGCATGTCGTGCAACGGTAGGTACTGTAGGAAACGCCGATCATGCCCTTGAAAGATCAGGAAAAGCCGGTCGAAGCCGCTGGTTGGGGCGTCGTCCCCGTGTTCGTGGTGTAGCCATGAACCCTGTGGATCACCCTATGGGTGGTGGTGAAGGACGTGCATCCGGTGGACATCCGCGTTCACGTAAAGGGTTGCTTGCGAAGGGTTACAAGACCCGCTCGAAGAAAAAGTCTTCGACCAAGTACATTATTGAACGTAGGAAAAAATAATCGCTAAAAAAACTGAGTAGATTATGAGTCGTTCGTTAAAAAAAGGCCCTTTCATCGACTTTAAGTTGGAGAAAAAAGTGCTGATTCTGAATGAAGCAGCAAAGAAGTCGATCGTGAAAACGTGGGCAAGACATTCAATGATTTCGCCTGATTTTGTAGGACATACCATTGCAGTTCACAACGGGAATAAGTTTATTCCGGTTTATGTTACTGAGAACATGGTTGGACACAAACTGGGTGAGTTTTCTCCTACCCGCACCTTCAGAGGTCATGGTGGCAATAAGAAGAAATAAGCCATGAACGCGGATATGTATAATAGAAGTAAAAAGTACCAAGATGGGTTCTAGAAAAAAGCAAAGCGCTGAATTGCTCAACGAAGCAACTAAGCAGAGATGTCAGGCTGTTTTGCGTGATTGTCCCACTTCGCCGCGTAAGATGCGCCTTGTTACCGATATGATTCGTGGAATGGCGGTAAATCGTGCACTCGACGTATTGAAGTTCTCTTCCAAAGAGGCATCACGCAGAGTAGAAAAACTCCTTTTGTCGGCCGTTGCAAACTGGCAGGCTAAAAATGAAGGGGTTAGACTTGAAGAAAGCAACCTATACGTGCAGGAAGTTTTTGTTGATTCGGCTCGCATGCTGAAACGTCTCCGTCCGGCTCCGCAAGGAAGAGGACACCGTATCAGGAAGCGTTCGAATCACGTAACTGTCCGTTTAGCAAGTAAAAATGTTGTAGAAGAAAATACGAAATAATAATATGGGACAAAAAGTAAATCCGATTTCTAATAGGCTTGGAATCATCAGAGGATGGGATTCCAACTGGTTCGGAGGGAACAATTACGGTGAAAAACTGATCGAGGATCACAAAATCAGGGCTTATCTGAATGCACGTCTTGCAAAAGCGAGTATTTCAAAGATAATCATTGAACGTACCTTGAAACTGATCACCATTACTGTTCAGACTTCCAGACCCGGTATTATTATAGGTAAAGGTGGTCAGGAAGTAGACAAACTCAAGGAGGAGTTGAAAAAGATCACTAAGAAGGAAGTTCAGATCAATATCTTTGAAATCAAACGTCCTGAATTGGATGCTCAGATTGTTGCCAACAACATTGCCCGCCAGGTAGAAGGTAAGATTGCCTATCGTCGTGCAACGAAGATGGCCATCGCTGCAACCATGCGTATGGGCGCTGAAGGGATCAAGGTATTGTGTTCGGGTCGTCTGAATGGTGCTGAAATGGCCCGTTCGGAAATGTACAAAGAAGGTAGAACTCCTTTGCATACTTTAAGAGCCGATATAGACTACGCACTGGCTGAAGCTTTAACCAAGACCGGTTTGATCGGTATCAAGGTTTGGATCTGCAGAGGTGAGATTTACGGTAAACGTGATCTTTCACCAAACGTTGGTCAGGCACAGCAATCTCGCGGCACTAATCCACGTCCGGCCCCACCAGCAGGTGGCAAAGGCGGCTTTAGAAAGCGTAAAAAGTAATTAGTCTGATAACCATCGACAAAGCGAAACAAGATGTTACAGCCAAAGAAAGTAAAATTTAGAAGAGTTCAGAAGGGCAAACTAAAAGGTAACGCACAACGCGGCAACCAATTATCGTTTGGATCTTTTGCGATAAAGAGCTTGGAAACTGCATGGATTACAGGTCGCCAGATTGAGGCAGCCCGTGTTGCAGTAACGCGTCACATGCAGCGCCAGGGACAAATTTGGATCAGGATATTTCCGGATAAGCCAATTACCAAGAAACCAGCCGAGGTTCGTATGGGTAAAGGTAAAGGTGCACCGGAGGGATTTGTTGCCACAGTAACTCCCGGCCGCATTCTAATCGAGATCGAAGGAGTTCCTTTTGATCTGGCTAAAGAAGCTTTACGCCTGGGAGCCCAGAAATTTCCGGTGAGTACGAAGTTTGTTGTACGACGCGATTTTGTAGAATCTTCAACTATTGAGTAATGAAAACTTCAGAAATCAAAGAGCTTACAACAGCTGAAATCAAGGAAAAATTAGAGAACGGGAAAGAAGAGATGGTACGTATGTGTTTAAATCACAGCGTCAACCCACTCGACAATCCGATGAAAATACGGTATGCCCGCAAAAACATCGCTCGTCTGAGTACCGAAATACGCAAACGTCAAATTGAAAACAAATGATGACTATGGAAACAAGAAATCTTCGTAAAGAGCGTATCGGAGTGGTGGTCAGCAACAAAATGGAAAAAACCATAGTTGTAGCTGAAAAAGGAAAAGAGAAACACCCGATCTACGGAAAATTTGTGAACAGAACTACCAAGTTCCATGCACATGACGAGAAGAACGAGTGTAAAATCGGCGATACCGTCTTAATTATGGAAACCCGCCCGCTGTCTAAACAGAAAGGGTGGAGATTAGTTAAAATCTTAGAAAGAGCGAAGTAATATGTTACAGCAAGAATCACGTTGTACAGTCGCTGATAACAGCGGTGCCAAAACTGCCTTGGTTATTCGGGTTTTGGGTGGAACAAAAAAACGTTACGCTTCTGTTGGAGACAAAGTTGTTGTAACTGTCAAAACCGCACTGCCTGGCAGCGATACCAAAAAAGGATCGGTTTCTAAAGCAGTCGTTGTACGTACATCGAAAGAAGTACGCCGCAGCGACGGTTCTTATATCCGTTTTGATGATAATGCCATCGTACTGCTGAATGCTGCAGGTGAAATGCGAGGGACTCGTATTTTCGGACCAGTGGCCCGGGAATTGCGTGACAGCTACATGAAAATTGTCTCTCTAGCACCTGAAGTACTTTAATATTAATCAGACCATGCAGAAAAAATCACATGTAAAGAAAGGAGACACGGTCGTCGTAATCTCCGGCAATTCAAGAGGCTCCGAAGGGAAAGTACTTGAAGTGGTCAGAGAAAAGGATCGTGCCATCGTCGAAGGCGTTAACATGGTATCTAAACATACCAAGCCAAATGCCAAGCACCCTCAGGGAGGCATCATCAAACAGGAAGCGTCTATACACGTATCCAACCTGATGTTGAAAGATCCAAAAACGGGTAAGCCGACCCGGATCGGGCGCAAACTCGGTAAGGACGGTAAATTAGTCAGGTATTCAAAAAAATCAGGAGAGGAGATTAAGTAATGGGATACACACCTACTTTTAAGCGTAAATATCAAGAGGAGATAGTTCCTGCCATGCAGAAAGAGTTTAGCTACAAATCTATCATGCAGGTTCCGGTACTCGAGAAAATTATCATTAATCAAGGTCTTGGTTCTGCGATCGCTGACAAAAAAATCATGGAGGTAGCCATCGAAGAGCTAACATCCATCAGCGGACAAAAACCGGTATCTACCATCTCCCGCAAGGACATTGCCAACTTCAAACTTCGTAAGAAAATGCCGATTGGCCTGAGGGTTACCCTTCGTGCCGACCGTATGTATGAATTCTTAGATCGTTTGGTTTCTATTGCACTGCCCCGTATCCGCGACTTCAAAGGCATAGCCGATAAATTCGACGGTAGTGGCAACTATACACTCGGTGTAACCGAGCAGATCATTTTCCCTGAAATCGTGATGGATAAAGTAACCAAAATGAATGGTTACAATATCACTTTCGTTACGACTGCAAAAAACGACGAAGAGGGATATGCACTACTGAAGAGTTTTGGTTTACCGTTTAAGAACGCAAAAAAGAACTAAAAGATATGGCTAAAGAATCAATGAAAGCCCGCGAAGTGAAGCGTGCAAAACTCGTTGAAAGATTTGCGGCAAAGCGTGCCAAATTAAAAGCTGAAGGTGATTACATCGGTATGAGCCTCCTGCCTAAAAATTCGGCTAAAACTCGCCTGCACAATCGTTGCAAACTGACGGGACGTCCGAAAGGATACATGCGTCAGTTTGGAGTTTCCAGAATTCAGTTCCGGGAAATGGCCTCAAGTGGCCTAATACCCGGAGTTAAAAAAGCAAGTTGGTAATCGTTTAAATTATTGCAAGAATGACAGATCCTATTGCAGATTACTTGACCCGACTAAGAAATGCCATCAAGGCAAAACATAAAGTCGTGGAAATCCCTGCGTCAAACATTAAAAAAGAGATTACCAGAATTCTGAAAGAAAAAGGGTATATACTCAATTATAAGTTCGACGAAGAAGTCAACTATCAGGGAAGCATTAAAATTGCCCTAAAGTACCATCCTGCTGATGGTACTCCGGCGATCAAAAATCTAAAACGTGTCTCTAAACCGGGACTTCGCCGCTATTGCGGAATTGAAGATGTCCCAAGGGTATTGAACGGTTTGGGCATCGCAATCATCTCAACTTCCAAAGGTGTTATTACCGATAAGGAAGCGAAAGACATGAATGTTGGCGGTGAAATATTATGTTACGTTTATTAATTAAGGAGGATTATTATGTCAAGGATTGGAAAACTTCCCATTGATTTACCCGCCGGAGTTACGCTGAACGTAGACAGTGAAAATATTGTCACCGTTAAAGGCGCCCTGGGCACACTCACACAGAAAGTGGACAAGGAAATCGAAGTCGTGATTGAAAATGGTCAGATTTTGGTAAAACGTCCTACTGATCAAAAACGTCACCGTGCCATGCACGGATTGTACCGCTCACTGCTGAACAACATGGTTCAGGGTGTTTCAAAAGGCTATGAAGTGAAACTCGAACTGGTTGGGGTTGGTTACCGTGCAGATTCTCAGGAACAGATCTTGGATCTGGTATTGGGACATTCTCACCATACTTACCTTCAATTACCAAATGAGGTTAGTGTCACAGCTGTTACTGACAAACGCGCAAATCCGATTATCACACTCAAGTGTGCTGACAAACAGCTGATCGGGCATGTTGCTGCAAAAATCAGGTCGTTTAGAATGCCGGAACCTTACAAAGGCAAGGGTGTTAAATTTGTTGGCGAAGTACTACGTCGTAAAGCTGGTAAGTCAGCTTCTAAAAAATAAATGATTTTTAGTTATGGCTCTCACAAAAATTCAAAGAAGAGATAGAATTCGCATGAGAATCCGGAAAGTTATTTCCGGTTCCTCAGAGGTCCCCCGCATGAGTATCTTTCGTAGCAATAAACAGATATCTGTTCAGTTTGTAGACGATGTAGCGGGAAAAACCTTGTTGGCAGTTTCTTCATTAAACAAAGAAATCGCTTCTCAAGCCGGAACCAAAACTGAAAAAGCCGCATTGGTCGGAAAAATGGCTGCTGAAAAGGCACTTGCTGCCGGTATTACTGCTGCCAGTTTCGATCGTGGAGGTAATTTATATCATGGACGAGTTAAAGCAGTTGCTGAAGCTGCACGTGAAGGAGGTTTAAAAATATAACCGTTATGGCGAAAAATATTAAAAAAGTAAAAACCAGCGATCTCGAGCTTAAGGACAGGTTAGTTGCAATCAACCGGGTCACCAAGGTTACCAAAGGAGGTAGAACTTTCAGTTTTTCTGCGATTGTCGTTGTCGGAAACGAAGACGGAATTGTAGGCTGGGGTCTTGGAAAAGCCAGTGAGGTAACTGCAGCTATTGCCAAAGGCGTTGATGCAGCTAAGAAAAACCTTGTAAAGATTCCAATTATTCATGGTACTGTTCCTCACGAACAGACTGCGAAATTTGGAGGTGCTAATGTATTGTTGAAACCTGCTTCTTCAGGTACCGGTGTCAAAGCCGGAGGTGCTATGCGCGCCGTGTTGGAGAGTGTTGGCATACACGATATTCTGGCTAAGTCCAAAGGATCATCTAACCCTCATAACCTGGTAAAAGCAACATTCGAAGCATTGGTCGAACTGAGAGATGCATACACTGTTGCAGAACACCGTGGTGTGGCTCTGGATAAAGTGTTTAACGGATAAATCTATACATTATGAAAATTCGTATTACACAGTTTAAGAGCAAAATTGGCGCATCAAAAGCTCAGAAGAAAATTATCGATGCGCTCGGACTGCACAAATTGAATCAACCAAAGATTCATGAGTCATCACCCGAGATTATGGGAATGGTTAGAAAGCTTCAACATTTGGTGAAGGTTGAAGAAGTTAACGAATAATATTTCTTAAGAAATGGAATTAAATAACTTAAAACCTGCTGCAGGTTCTGTTAAAAAAGAAAAACGGATTGGTCGCGGACAAGGTTCAGGACACGGTGGTACATCTACACGTGGTCACAAAGGAGCAAAGTCACGGTCTGGTTACTCTTCGAAAAGAAGTTTCCAGGGTGGACAGATGCCTTTACAAAGACTTGTACCGAAGTTTGGCTTCAAGAACATCAATCGCGTTGAATACAAGGCAATCAACCTCAGTGTGCTGCAACAGCTGTCAGAGGATTTGAATGTTACAACCATTGATTTTCAGACTTTTATGGAAGCTGGATTTGTCAGTAAAAATGACAAAGTCAAGATTCTTGCCAAAGGTGAACTGAAAAGCAAACTGGAAGTAAAGGCCCATGCATTCTCCAAAACAGCCAAAGAAGCCATTGAAAAGTTGGAAGGTACTACTGAATTAATCTGATTCTGATGAAAAAGTTGATCGAGACGCTTAAGAACATATATAAAATTGAGGATTTAAGATCCCGGTTAAGTGTGACCCTGTTATTCCTTATGGTATACCGATTCGGGTCATTCGTTATTTTACCTGGAATTGATCCGAATCCTCTTCATTTTGAAGCTTTAAAAAGTCAGACCTCAGATGGTATTCTCGGACTTCTGAACATGTTCTCCGGAGGTGCTTTTTCAAATGCATCCATTTTTGCGTTGGGTATCATGCCTTACATCAGTGCCTCGATCGTAATTCAGCTCCTGGGTTTTGCAGTTCCTTACATTCAGAGACTGCAGAAAGAAGGAGAATCCGGCAGAAGAAAAATCAACCAGATGACTCGTTATTTGACCGTTGTGATTTTGGTGTTCCAGGGTTGGGCATATTTGGCCAACTTGAGATTCCAACTTCCTGAGGCAGCTTTCCTGATACCTGCTTTTGCATTCAACCTGAGTTCAACCATTGTTCTTGCAGCCGGCTCTATGTTTATCATGTGGCTTGGTGAGCGGATCACGGATAAAGGCATTGGAAATGGTATCTCTCTGATCATTATGATTGGTATTATCGCACGCTTACCGCAATCGCTGGCTCAGGAATTTGCCAGCCGTATGGCCGAGCAAGGGCGTGGATTTATCATGATGATCGTAGAAATGATTGTCTTCCTTCTGGTCATTGCCAGTACCATCCTGTTGGTTCAGGGTACCCGCAAGGTTCCTGTTCAGTATGCGAAAAGAATCGTTGGAAATCGTCAATACGGCGGTGTTCGTCAGTACATTCCCCTTAAAGTCAATGCAGCAGGTGTTATGCCTATCATTTTTGCCCAGGCAATTATGTTCATCCCTGCAACAATGGCCGGTCTCTTTTCATCTGAGACACTCGGAAGAATGTTCGCTTCTTTTTCCAATTACACCGGTTTCTGGTATAATTCGGTCATGTTTCTGATGGTAATCGTTTTTACCTACTTCTATACTGCTATCACCATCAATCCGAACCAAATGGCTGAGGACATGAAGAAGAATGGCGGGTTTATTCCTGGGATCAAACCTGGAAAAAGGACTGCAGAGTACATCGATACTATCATGTCGAGAATTACATTGCCTGGTTCTATCTTCCTTGGTCTGATTACCATATTGCCTGCATTTGCCATGATCTTAGGCATCAATTCGCAGTTTGCACATTTCTTTGGGGGCACATCATTGCTGATATTGGTCGGGGTTATTCTTGACACTTTACAGCAAATTGAGAGTCACCTGCTGATGCGCCACTATGACGGATTGCTTAAGTCGGGACGGATCAAAGGACGCACTGCTGGTGCGAGCATGTAAAAAGAGGGATGTTTCATCCTTCCTGTTGTGAGGAAATTAATTTATCCTGGCAAGTTAGCTGTATAACAGCATCATTATAAATCAGTCCGGAACCTAGTAAGTTACCGGCTGATGCATTCGGATCATTTGACAGAAGTTTACCTGTTTCCTAAAAAGAGTGTTGCATCTATTTTTTCTTTTCAGTATCTTTGCCGACCTGAAAAATAAGATCAACTAAGTTTTTTCAAGATTATTCTCCTGGTTTAATCGCCAGAGAATAAGCGCGGCAATGAAAAAACCATCTTTATCGGGTGTTGGAAGGAACAGAAAGGTGTCTCATCTTTTGAACTCTGGGACTTGAAAGAATGTTAAGGTTTGCTCTCAGGAGCAGTTTGAGGAAATAGTTTGAATTTTCAACATTAATGCAGAAGTATTAGTTTCTATGTCAAAACAATCATTTATTGAACAAGACGGAACAATTATCGAAGCATTGTCAAATGCTATGTTCCGGGTGGAATTGCAAAACGGTCATGTGATAACGGCCCATATTTCGGGTAAAATGCGCATGCACTACATCAAAATTCTGCCTGGCGACAAAGTGAAGGTTGAAATGTCACCATATGACCTTAGCAAAGGAAGAATCTCTTTCAGATACAAAAATTAAAAAGTAGAAAAATGAAAGTAAGGGCATCCATTAAGAAACGTAGTGCGGAATGCAAGATTGTAAGCCGTAAGGGACGTCTCTACGTGATAAACAAAAAAAACCCGAAGTTCAAACAACGTCAGGGTTAAAAATGTTAAATTTATAACGATTTTTTAATCAATATAAGATTATGGCTCGAATAGTTGGTGTAGACATACCAAATAACAAAAGAGGCGAGATCGCCCTGACTTATATCTTTGGAATTGGCCGCAGCCGCTCTAACGAAATTCTCGAAAAAGCGGGTGTAGACAAAAACATCAAAGTGAGTGAATGGAATGATGATCAGTTCGGTTCAATTCGTAAGGTGATTACTGACGGTTTCAAGGTCGAGGGTGAGCTTCGTTCCGAGAACCAGATGAGCATCAAACGTTTGATGGACATTGGTTGTTATCGTGGCATTCGTCATCGTTTAGGCCTGCCGGTTCGTGGACAAAGTACTAAAAACAATGCCCGTACCCGTAAAGGTAAAAAGAAGACAGTTGCAAATAAGAAGAAAGCTACTAAATAAGAATAAGTAGAGATGGCAAAAAAGACTGGAATATCTAAGAAAAGGGTTGTCAATGTAGAGGCTGTTGGACAGGCTCACGTTACATCTTCTTTTAATAATATTATCATTTCGATGACCAACAACAATGGAGAGGTAATCTCCTGGTCATCAGCTGGAAAAAAAGGCTTCCGCGGTTCAAAGAAAAACACTCCCTATGCAGCCCAAACGGCTTCTGAAGAGTGTGCTAAAACTGCGTTCGACCTTGGCTTACGGAAGGTTAAAGTTTATGTGAAGGGACCGGGGAACGGCCGCGAATCTGCGATTCGTGCTATCGCTAATGTTGGTATCCAGGTGACTGAGATCGTCGATGTTACCCCAATGCCTCATAACGGTTGTCGTCCTCCTAAACGTCGTCGTGTCTAATCAGAAGTAAATTAAATTAAAAAACATGGCAAGATACATAGGTCCTAAATCAAAGATTGCTAGAAAATTCGGAGAGCCAATTTATGGCCCCGATAAAGCATTTGAACACAAAAACTTCCCTCCGGGAATGCACGGCAACAGCAAACGCCGTAAAAAAGTATCTGAATATGGTACTCAGCTGAAAGAAAAACAAAAAGCGAAATACATGTATGGCGTTTTAGAGCGTCAATTCCGCAATTTGTTCGAAAAAGCACATTCACACAAAGGAATTACCGGTACTGTTCTTTTACAGCTTCTTGAAAGCCGTTTGGACAACGTGGTTTTCCGTTTGGGGATTTCTCCAAGCCGTGCGGGTGCCCGACAACTGGTATCGCATAAACACATTACTGTCAATGGTGAAGTGGTCAACATCCCTTCCTATTCTGTACGTCCCGGTGAAGTAGTTGCCGTTCGTGAAAAATCAAAATCTCTGGTAGCTATCACTGATTCTCTTTCTTCTCGTCGTCATACAAGTTTCTCCTGGTTGGAATGGAATGGCGAAGCGAAAGCTGGTAAATTTCTAAACGTACCTGAGAGAGAAGAAATTCCTGAAAACATCAAGGAACAGTTAATCGTCGAATTGTATTCGAAATAATTAATATAAGGTTTATGGCAATTTTAGCTTTCCAGAAGCCGGATAAGGTGATCATGATTGAGTCGGATGACAAAGTCGGTAAATTCGAATTTCGTCCGCTTGAGCCCGGGTATGGTATTACCATCGGGAATGCATTACGTAGAATTTTGTTGTCATCCCTCGAGGGGTATGCAATCACAACCATTAAAATCGAAGGTGTTGAGCATGAATTCTCAACCATTCCCGGTGTGATTGAAGACGTCACTGAGATGATACTTAACCTGAAACAGATTCGTTTCAAAAAGGTAGTCGAAGATTTTGACAGTGAGAAAGTTACTGTAACAATTTTTGGCCAAAACAAATTCAAGGCGGGTGACATCAACAACTTTATCACCGGATTCCGTGTTTTGAATACCGATTTACCGATCTGCAACATGGAAACAGACGTGAAACTTCAAATCGAGATGACCATCGAGAAGGGCCGCGGATATGTTCCTGGAGTGGAAAACAAACCGGCTGACGAAGAGTTCGGCGTGATTCCTATCGATTCAATTTTCACACCTATCAAAAATGTGAAATATTCGGTTGAGAACTATCGCGTTGAGCAAAAAACAGACTATGAAAAACTGGTCATCGATATTCATACTGATGGCTCTATTCACCCGAAGGATGCACTGAAGGAAGCAGCTAAAATTCTGATTTACCATTTCATGCTCTTCTCCGACGAGAAAATTACACTTGACTCTGACGAGAAATTTGCCAATGAAGAGTTCGATGAGGAAATTCTGCATATGCGCCAACTGCTGAAAAATAAGCTGGTCGACCTGGATCTATCCGTGCGTGCCCTCAATTGCCTGAAGGCAGCTGATGTGGAAACACTTGGAGAACTGGTTACTTACAATCGGAACGACCTGCTTAAATTCAGAAATTTTGGCAAGAAATCCCTCACAGAATTAGATGATTTATTGGTCAATCTCAATTTGAGTTTCGGGATGGATATCAGTAAGTATAAATTAGACAAGGAATAATTGAAATGAGACATAGAAAAGGGTTTAATCATTTAGGTAGAACCAGCTCACACAGGAAGGCGATGCTTTCCAACATGGCAAACTCTCTTTTGCTCCACAAACGTATCACAACCACTCTTGCCAAGGCAAAAGCGTTGAGAAGCTATGTTGAACCTCTGATTACCAGGGCGAAAGAAGATAGTACACACAACAGACGCGAAGTGTTTAGTGACCTGAAAAGCAAACAGGTAGTTACTGAACTGTTTCGCGACATCATCGTTAAAATTGGCGATCGTCCGGGAGGATATACCAGAATTTTAAAAACTGGTAATCGTATGGGTGATAACGCTGAGATGTGTATGATCGAGTTGGTCGACTATAACGAGAATATGTTGTCAACACCAAAAGCTGATACGACAAAGAAACGTCGTACCCGCAAACCAAAAGCTACAGATACTCCTGCTAAAGTGAAAGAAGCAAAAAAAGTGGAAGCTCCTGCCGAAGTTCAGGCTGAAGCTCCTGCTGAAGAATCTGCTTCCTGATTCGCAGGTAATCATATTTATTCAAAAGCCATCCTTTACCGGATGGCTTTTGTTTTTTTCATCTGCAGGCAAACTTTACGTGATATAATTACGTAAATTACTTTGTCTTTTGTGTAGGTCTGCTGATTTCAGGCTGTGCAGAAGCTGCTGAAATGTAGGAGAAATCAATTTGTGCCTTGTTTATCCTACTTGTCAGTTTTTTTTAAAATATTTACCTTCTTTGTTAGATAAATATATAAATTGATTCATTTTTTATGTAATTTTCAGCAATAAATAAAAGATCTTTAGAATTGATTTTTAAGGTATAGGTATGTACAAATTCATGGAATTATATAACTAACATAATAAACTCTTTATGGATTACATTAAACAGAAACTGTTAAAAAAGGGTGAAGAAGAGCGCCTTGTCGTCAAACGTTTGATCAGTGAATTTGGGACTACTGTTCTTGAATCAGTGAATATCGATCAGGTACTTACCGGTATGAAAGGAATCACCGGTTTGCTTACAGTTACATCAAAACTGAATCCCAATACAGGGATTACCTATCGCGGTTATACCATTCCTGAAATTCAGCAGAAATTACCAAAGGTCAGACCTGAAGGTGAACCTCTTTCTGAAGGTCTTTTCTATCTTTTTCTGCTCAACGAGATTCCTACCAAGGATGAAGTAGACATGCTGAGTAAGGAGTGGGTACGTCGTAGTGTGCTTCCAGACCACGTTTTCCAGATTCTGGATTCCATGCCGCTTTCAAGTAAGCCTATGACGCAATTTAGTACTGCAATCCTGGCAATGGCTACTGAATCTAAATTCCAAAAGGCACATCGTGAGGGACTACATAAGAATGACTATTGGGATACGACCTTTGAAGACGTAATGAACCTGATTGCTGCTTTACCTGTGATGGCTGCCTATATTTATCGCAGAAATTACAAAGACGGAAAGTTCATCCCTCCAGATCCGAATCTCGATTGGGCTGCAAATTTTGCCCACATGATGGGATACGACAGCGATGAAGTTTACCGGCTTTTTAGAATGTATATGATGGTTCATGCCGACCATGAAGGGGGTAATGTTTCAGCTCACGCCACACACCTTGTTGGTTCTGCCCTCAGTAATCCATATTATTCGTATGCCGCCGGAATGCTCGGGTTGGCGGGTCCTTTGCATGGGTATGCCAACCAGGAGGTTATCAACTGGATTTTTGAAATGCAGGAAGAGATTGGGACGAGTGAAAACGAGGCGGAAGAAAGAGCCAAAATTGAAGCCTATGTGCGCAAGACAATTTCATCCGGACAGGTTATCCCAGGATATGGACATGCTGTTTTGCGTGTAACTGACCCTCGATTTATTGCACAGCAAATTTTTGCTCAAAAATATGTCGAGAATGACAGTTTGGTGAATACGGTTAATCTACTTTATGATATTGTTCCACCTATCCTGCAATCACTCGGTAAGATCAAGAATCCATGGCCCAATGTGGATGCCTTCTCCGGTTCCTTGTTGATGCATTATGGTATTTCTGAACATTTCTTCTATACCGTCATGTTTGGTGTAAGTCGATCATTGGGTGTACTTGCTCAATTGGTTTGGGACAGAATGTACAATCTGCCATTGGAGAGACCATCCTCCGAAACACTTGAGTTTTTCAAACAAAAGGCGGGTATCTGAGTTTTATAACGCACTCAGAGGCTTTATATTAAAAATGAAGTCCCACAGAGCAAAAGAAATTTACTTCTTCTCTGTGGGACTTTGTGTTTCTCTGAATACCTTTGCCAAAAGTTTATCTGTCCTTCACCAATGAATTTATTATGTCCTACAGCGGGTTAAACGATTTTGTCCTGATGCTTGAGCGCAACGGCGAGCTGATCAGAATTCGCCAAAAGGTGAATACCGTTCTTGAAATAACTGAAGTTACAGACCGTATTTCAAAAAGACCGGGAGGAGGAAAGGCATTGTTGTTTGAGAACAATGGGACGGATTTTCCTCTTTTAATCAACGCCTTTGGTTCTGAAACCAGAATATGCCTGGCATTGGGTCATGATTCACTCGACCAGATAGGGACAGAAATTGAACAGTTGTTCAAACAACTTGCCGGCCCATCCGAAAATTTTCTGGATAAGTTGAAACTTCTCCCTCTTCTTTCCAGAATTGCCTCCTGGATGCCCAAGAAAAAAAATGGAAGAGGACGCTGCCAGGATATTGTTATGGAGTTCCCTGATCTGGCCAAATTGCCGGTATTAACTTGTTGGCCTGCAGATGGTGGCCCTTTTATTACACTTCCCTGCGTAGTGACCCGTGATCCCGAAACCGGTTCCAGAAATGTGGGCATGTACCGCATGCAGGTCTTCGGTCCCAATCTGACAGGGATGCACTGGCACAAGCACAAAACCGGGGCCCGGCACTTTCAGGGTTACCAGAAACTTGGAAAAAAGATGCCTGTGTCTGTGGTTCTTGGTGGTGACCCGGCCTACACCTATGCGGCAACGGCGCCGCTTCCTGACCAGATTGATGAATACATGCTCGCCGGATTTTTAAGAAAAAGGAAGGTTGAACTGGTGAAGTGCCTGACCAACGATCTGGAAGTGCCGGATGATGCCGATTTTATACTGGAAGGATACATTGATCCATCAGAAGAGATGATCTGGGAAGGCCCTTTCGGCGACCATACCGGGTTTTATTCACTAGCTGACTGGTACCCCCGTTTTCATGTAACTTGCATTACCCATCGGCAAGGTGCTGTTTATCCGGCAACAATTGTAGGAATTCCTCCCCAGGAGGATGCCTACATCGGTCTTGCTACTGAAAAGATATTCCTGGCTCCAATGAAGCTAACACTGATCCCGGAGTTGAAAGATCTCTACCTGCCTCCGGAAGGAGTTGCCCATAACCTGACACTTGCCAGAATCGAAAAGACCTATGCCGGGCAGGGGCTCAAGACCATGAATGCCATGTGGGGAGCCGGGCAGATGATGTTCAATAAGATCATGTTAGTGACCGATTCGGCCAATCTATGGGATGACATGGAAGAATTTGCCCGAAAAATCAGTGGACAGATTGATGTGTCATCAGACATCATCTTCACTTCCGGTCCGATGGATGTATTGGATCATTCTTCTTCCAAATTTGCATACGGTTCTAAAATGGGTATTGATGCCACCACAAAATATCCGGAGGAATTACCTCTCTGTGAATGCACGGCAGCTCTTCCTGAAGCACTTGAGATTCAAAGAATCTGCTATGAAATTCCTGATGTCAAATCTGTCAATACCTCATTGCTGGGGAAAGGCATTTCCGTCGTTGTAATTGGAATTGACAAAAAATCAGGTTTCAGCCTATCTGAACTAACCACCCGGCTTTTAATACCAGAAGCTCTGCGCAGGGTAAAATTCCTGTTATTGGTTGATTCAGGACTTCCCATAGAAAATATCTATTCCGTGGTTTGGTATGTGACTGGGAATATGGATCCGAAGCGCGACTGTAAAATTTTCGAGGCAAAAAATCAAAACGAGGTTGCACGAATGATCGTGGACGGAACACGAAAAACTGCTGAGGCGGATGATTTTCGGCGAGACTGGCCCAATCCTGTTGTCTCTTCAACTGAAACCATTGAAAAAGTAGACGAGATGTGGAAGGACCTTGGTCTTGGGAAGCCTATTACTTCTCCTTCTCTGATTTATTACCCGTTGAAACGTGGAGAAGGTGCAATATCGGAATAGCACCCGAATCTTTTTGAGGAATCCGATTTTTATTCTAACTTTAGCATATATCAGTCGAAAAACTGTTGTCGAAATATTGTATCACCAAATTGATTTCCATCATGAGTTCAATAAAAGGTACCAAAACAGAACAAAATCTGTTGAAAGCATTTGCAGGAGAATCACAGGCCAGAATGCGCTATGATTATTTTGCCAAACAAGCCAGGAAAGAGGGTTTGGAGCAGATTGCAGACCTATTTGATGAGACATCCTTCAATGAACGGTCGCACGCCAAGCAGTTTTTTAAATTTCTGGAAGGTGGGATGGTTGAAATAACAGCATCTTATCCGGCAGGTGTTGTGGGAACAACCCTCGAAAACTTGAAAGCTGCCGCAGATGGTGAGCATGAAGAGTGGACCGAACTGTATCCTGAATTTGCGCGTATTGCGGAAGAAGAAGGATTCAAAGCAGTTGCTGCCATGTTCAAAATGATTTCAAAGGTTGAAAAAGCACATGAAGAGCGGTACAGAACGCTGTACAACAATCTTGAAACCGGATTGGTATTCAAGCGCGGAGACAAAGTTATATGGAAATGTGAGGTTTGCGGTTATTTGCACGAAGCGCAAAGCGCTCCGCAGATTTGTCCAATTTGCGGCCACCCTCAGGCATACTTCGAACTACAGGCAAAAAACTATTAATGCATGACTGACTTACACAAGTTTATTCGTACCCTTCCAAAAGCCGAATTACATCTTCATATTGAAGGAACCCTGGAGCCTGAAATGATGTTTCATCTGGCATTGCGCAACGATATTGAATTAAATTATGCCTCCGAACAGGTTTTGCGCGATGCCTACAAGTTTGATCAACTACAGGATTTTTTGGACATTTATTATGCCGGAACAGCAGTTTTGCTGCAGGAGCAGGATTTTTATGACCTGACGTGGGCTTACCTCCTGAAAGCAGCAGAAAACAATATTGTTCATACGGAAATCATGTTTGATCCGCAGGCTCATACTTCAAGGGGAGTTCCATTTAGTGCGGTAATCGGAGGTATTTATCGTGCCCTCACGGACGGCTATGAAAAACTTGGCATCTCGTTCAGGTTAATTCTGTCTTTTCTCCGCCATTTGAGTGTGGAGAATGCCTTCAAGACCTTGCTTGAAGCAGTGCCTTACCAGGGCTGGATTACGGCGGTTGGTCTGGACTCTTCCGAGAAAAATTTTCCGCCGGATATCTTCGCTGATTTGTTCGAAAAAGCCAGAGACATGGGTTTCCTTACTGTTGTCCATGCAGGGGAAGAAGGTCCTCCTGAATATATATGGGGTGCGCTCGACTTGTTGCAAGCTTCCCGAATCGACCATGGAAACAGCGCCATCGAAGATCCGGATCTTGTAGATGTACTTGGAATCTATGAGATTCCTCTTACTTCCTGCCCGTTGTCCAATCTCAAATTGAAGGTGATAAAAAGCATGGAAGATCATCCCTTGAAAGAGATGATGGAGCGCGGAATCAAAGTAACTGTCAACTCAGATGACCCGGCTTATTTCGGCGGATATCTCAACGACAATTTCATCGCGGTAGCGGATGCACTTTTGCTTTCGAAAGAGGAGATTGTCAGGCTGGTTCGAAATTCCTTTGAAGCTTCGTTTATTACTGACAAGGAGAAAAGAGATTTTCTGAAAAGGGTGGAGGAAGTTGCGGGAATCGAATAATTTTAGAACTCCCCAAAGTTGCTAGATACGAGCAAATAAATGTTCGTAACTACGGAACTTTGGGGAAGTCTATGGTTACGACTACGGTTTCGGATATCCGTCCATCTGGTGGAGGTTATCGCTGATTTCTTTTTCAGACATTTCATAGTCTGAAAGTTGTCCTTTCATGTATTTGTCATAACCGAGAAGGTCCATCATCCCGTGACCTGAGAGGTTGAAAATGATGATTTTTTCTTTGCCTTCCTCTGTAGCTTTTTTTGCTTCCCGGATAGTGGCTGCAATGGCGTGGGTTGTTTCAGGAGCCGGAACGATACCTTCAGTTTTAGCAAAAAGCATTCCCGCTTCGAAACATTCAGACTGATTAATGGCAATCGGAGTGACATAACCTGCCCTCACAGCAGCACTTACCAAAGGCGACATTCCGTGGTAACGAAGTCCTCCGGCATGAATGGGTGCTGGGATAAAGTTATGTCCCAGACTGTACATCGGAAGTAAAGGGGTCATTTTAGCGATGTCTCCATGGTCGTACATAAAGGTGCCTTTTGTCAAGGTAGGACAGGAAGCTGGTTCGGCCCCAATGATTTCGATGTCGTCACCATTTATTTTATCCTGGATGAACGGAAAGGCCAGACCTGCGAAATTGCTTCCACCTCCGCAGCAACCAATCACGATGTCCGGTTTTTTGATGCCTACTTTGGCTAATTGCTTTTTGGCTTCCAGTCCGATAATCGTCTGGTGAAGCATGACATGGTTCAATACTGAACCTAAGCCATACCTGGTTTGGCCTGTCGGGTCGGTGACAGCGGCCTCGATAGCCTCTGAAATGGCAATGCCAAGGCTTCCCGGGGTGTCAGGAAATTCTGCCAGTACCGCACGTCCTGCTGCGGTTTCCATGCTCGGGCTTGCTACACAAGTCCCTCCCCATGTATTCATCAGGATCTGACGGAACGGTTTTTGTTCGTAACTGATTCTCACCATGTAAACTTTACATTCAATTCCACCTAATAAGGCGCAAGCAAAAGAAAGTGCGCTGCCCCACTGCCCGGCGCCCGTTTCTGTTGTGATTCGCTTGATCCCGAATTGTTTGTTGTACCATGCCTGTGGAACGGCAGTGTTGGGTTTGTGGCTGCCTGCCGGAGAGACACTTTCATTTTTGTAAAAGATTTTAGCAGGTGTTCCCAATGCTTTTTCCAGTTCAAAAGCGCGGATGAGCGGACTCGGTCTCCAGATTTTCAGCATATCCTGTACTTCATCAGGGATGCTGATCCAGCGATCGGTGCTTACTTCCTGTTCGATCAGATTCATGGGAAAGACCGGAGCAAGCATTTCGGGAGAAATGGGTTTGCCATTTGGACCGAGTGGTGGCAGCATGGGAAGATCGGCAGCCAGGTTGTACCATTGTTTTGGCATTTCCGATTCGTCGAGATAGATTTTCTTTTGCATTGTTTCTGATTTAAGTGTGTTGAAAATATTCTAAAAAAGGAAAGGGGAGATGCCGCGTAAACAGACATATCCCCTTTTATGGTTTAATTACAGGTATACCGCTTACGCATCTTGGTTAAAGTCGCGCCAAAGCCAGTTCGAGCCCCTGTAATTTGTAAGAGTAATCATTCTTTTTATTTTAATCTGACAGCAAATGTAAAGATATATTTCAATTTTCAATATATATATCATGTAAAATGTGCAAACTGCAGATTCTTAATCACTGACATATAAAAAAATTGGCCAAGGATAATTACCCATGGCCAATTTGACGTTACAAAACAGTGAAACTAAAGCTAATAATATTTTATTTTTCGTGCACCACAATTGAATGGGTGACCGGAATACCTTTTTTTAATGTGGCGGCTACTCCACAATATTTTTCGTCTGACAATGACACTGCTTTTTCAAGTTTATCGATTGGGAGTTCATTCCCCCAAAATTCGTAGGTAATGTGCATGGAGGTGAAATGCTTCGGATGTTCCTCTGTTACATCGCCGTCCACTTTAATTTTCAGATCGGCGATTTCGACCCTCATTTTCTCCAGGATGGAGACAACATCCATTCCCGTACAACCGGCCAGAGCAACTAGCATCAGAGCCTTTGGACGCGGACCTGAGTCGGTGCCTCCGGATGACTTGTCGCTGTCAATGGTCAATTTATGACCATTGAGTTCCGTTTCAAAAGCCATACCTTTCTTCCAGTCCAGACTTATTTCCTGTTTCATTTTGTGGCCTTGGATTTTAGTTGGCAGTCACCTTCAAAACATCTTCGATCGCAGAGACGAAGGAAGCTTTGGGTAAAGCACCCTGTGCCATCTGTGGCTGACCTTCAAGCGGAATGAAAAGTAAGGATGGAATGCTTTGAATACCAAACAAGCCGGCCAATTCACTCTGCTCTTCGGTATTTACCTTGTAGATGGTAAGTTTGGATCCATAGGTTTCCTGTAACTCCTCCAGAATAGGAGCTACCATTCTGCACGGAGAGCACCAATCGGCATAAAAATCGACGATCGCAGGTGCAGTTCCTTCAAATTTCCACTCCTTGTTTGCCTCAAAATTGAATACTTTCTCCTTGAAGGTATCCAGTGTTAAATGTTCAAGTGCCATTGTATTGTTTTTTATCTTTAATTATTAATGTGCTAATAGCAATTATTTCCTCACAAAAGTAAATTAGTTTTTCAAATATAAAAACTTTTTACTAAAAATAATTGTCATTAGCACAAAATGCCTTTGTAAATAGTTGACTTATTTGTAGTTTTGTGGATGGGAAAGCAGTTAGCTATTAGCCGTTAGCTTTTAGCTTGGATTTGTGGAAATATCGAGTTGTGTGCAATTAATTGGAATTGGGATAATCTGCTGATTGTCGCAGGCTGTGAAAAACTAATAGCTAATAGCCAACGGCTAACAGCTTGAAAAAATGAAGGATCCATGGAAAAGGGAAGTGAAATTTTGGGTTTGGTGTATGAGATGAAAAAAAAATGCGCAGATATCGACAACCGGCTGATGGAGCATCTTCATTTGTCGCAGTCTGAATTGCTTTTTTTTAGTTCGCTCGACCAATGCACCGGCATCAACAGTCCTGAGCTTGCCAGGAACATGGGCTTATCGCCTTCACGTATCAGCAGGGTGATTGAGAAACTGGTTGTGGATGGATACCTCGACAGGAACACGGATAAAAATGACCGGAGGGCAATTACACTGTGCCTTACCGATAGCGGAAAGAAAATCAGGAATGAAATAGATAAGAACAGGCAGGAGTGCGAGTCGAGACTCTTGAATGTTCTTCCGGAGTCTGATATTGAGAAATTCCGTGAAATCATTGGGGCAATGATCAGGGAGATGTAATTCAATAATTCTTTCACAGAGCTTCACAGAGAAGCTCAGAGTTACACAAAGTAAAAACTAATATCGAAAACGTGTGATTCCGTCTTTGAGCAACTCGACGTTAAAATTGATGAGTAATCCAATATCCTTATTGGCGAATTTCATGTAGGTCAAGATCTGTGCATCAGGAACCGGAGCAAATTCATCCACTGACTTCAATTCAACAATCACCAAATTTTCAACCAGTAAATCAATGCGATATCCGCATTCCAACTTGATATTCTTAAAAACAACAGGAACAGGAATTTGTCTTTCAACGATCAAACCCTGACAATAAAGTTCGTATGCCAGACACTCTTCGTATGCAGATTCAAGCATCCCAGGTCCAAGTATTCTGTGTACTTCTATTGCATATCCTATTATTTTCCTGGTGATTTGATTAATAAACTTGTCCATTTTTCTCTGTGTAACTCGGCGCTTCTCCGTGCAACTCTGTGTAATATTTTGTTGATGCAATTAAGCCACGTATTAATTCCTTCACTTTACTGTCTGAAATAATTTTCAGGGTGCACCTGATTGCCAGCGTCTGGTCGATTCCATAAAAATTGATTTTCATGCATCGACTTTAATGTGTCAACCAGCTTCATGATAAAGGGTTTTTACAGTTTCTTGTTTCGTACCCGGGAGGTCGTCTATCTGGAAGGGCAGTTGTTTCTGCCACATCCTGTAATATTTGCCTTTTTGTTGCCACAAGGACATATGGGAGCCTTCCTCCGCAATAATTCCATTTTCCAGGACGGCAATGTGATCTGCCTGCACCACTGTACTTAATCTGTGTGCGATAATCAGTATCGTTTTCCCCTTGTTTTTCATTTCCCTGATTGTTTCCTGCACAAAATGCTCGGAATCATTGTCCAGCGAAGAGGTAGCCTCGTCGAACAGCAGGATTTCAGGATCATGGTAGAGCGCTCTTGCAATGGCAATACGCTGTTTTTCTCCACCCGAAAGTGTCGTGCCATTCTCTCCAACCCTGCTGTTGAAACCGCCAGGTAGCTTCTCAATAAACGGTTGCATTCCGAGAGCTTGACAAATATTCAGTATCCTGTTAAGATCTGGTGAAAACTCGCCGACTGCAATGTTTTCAAGCAGCGTCCCCGAAAAAAGATCAAGACGCTGGGGGACAATTCCTATCAGTTTGCGGAGACTATCTGATGAGACATGTTCCAGATTATATTCGCCAAGGTAGATGTTGCCACCCGTCAACGGATACAATTTCTGGATAAGCGCGACCAGGGTTGTCTTGCCTGAGCCACTTTCGCCAACGATGGCTGTAATCTCTCCTTTCCTGATCCGAAAAGAGAAATGATCAAATACATCTGTCCGGGTTCCATAACTGAAACTAATACTTTGAAATTCAATATTCCCGACTTTCTCCCTCGGAATTTCGATTTTATTCTCTTCAGTTTCCTGATCAAGATCCATGATTTCAAATAGCCTGTCGGCAGCGATCAGTGCGTTCTGGATCGATTTGTTCATTCCTATCAGATTGGAGGCCGGACCAGTAAAATATCCGATAATGGCATAGAATGAGAGCAGTTCTCCCGGAGTGATGGTCTGGTCCATTACAAAATAGGAGCCGGTCCAAAGCAGGATGATTGTAGAAATCCTGCTGACCATTTCGGAACTAGTGGATGAAAAAAGACTGTTGGTGGTAGAATGGTAGATGGATTTCAGCAGATTGATAAACCTGACTTCCGTTTTTAAATTGGAAAAACTTTCCAGTCCGAACTCTTTAATGGTCCTGACAGAGTTCAGCGATTCGACCAACTGACTCTCGAGTTCAGCTGTTTCTTCCATCAATTTTCGCTCTCTCTTTTTGTTTAAATGATTGGTGATATAATAAATCAACCCATAGAGAGGGATTACGGAAGAGACGATCATTGCCAGTTTCCAGCTATAGACAAACATCAGCACAAAGGAAAAGACAACGATGAAAAGGCTTACTAATAACGAAATCGCGATGTCGTTGATGAATGCCCGGATTTTGACTGCATCATTGACCCTGGAAATGATTTCACCTACCCGCATGGTGTCAAAGAAGGTTTGTGGCAGTTTCAGGAGATGTTTGTAGTAGCCCAGTATGAGTCGGGCATCAATTTTTTGTCCGGTTTTCAGTACAAAAATATTTTTGGAATAACCGATAAATAGTTGAAAAAGGAGCAGGACAAGCATGATTACGCTCAGCAGATTCAGTAAATTGGTGTTTTTGTCGACCAGGACAAAGTCAGTGATTTTCTGAATATAGATGGAGGTCGACAAACCAAGAATGGTATAAATTACTGCTCCAAAGAGTGCCTGGGCTAATATTTTTCTGTGAGGAAAGAGTAAGAACAGGAACCTGCGGAAAACGGATATTCTTTCGTTTTTTGGCTGGAAGTCAGCTCCCGGCGCCATGATGATCAGCACTCCGGTCCAAATTTCGGAGAATTCATCCAGGGTAATTTTGTGTATCTCCCCATCGGCCGGATCCATATATTCAATCTTGCTCTTTTGAGCGGAATAGATGACCACATAATGAAGGAGCGCTTTATGGATGACGACATGGGCAATGGCAGGACAAGGGATTCCAGGCAGAGAATCGATACCGCCTTTCACCCCTTTGGCGGTAAAGCCAAGTTTTTCTGCGGCCTTGATCAACCCCCAGGCATTGGTACCTTTCTGATCGGTGCCGGCCAACTGCCGAATTTTAGAAACGGGCAATCCCAGGCGGTAATGGGCTGCAACAGAGGCCAGGCACGCCGCTCCACAATCGGTAATGTCGCGTTGCTTGATCTTTGTTCTCATCAGGTTTTTCGTTTTGGATTCAGCCAGTTGTCTGCCTTGTCGTATAATAGCTGAAATAGCGTTCTTTCTGTCACCTTGAACCTGCCGGTGAGGGTCATCCCCTTTTTCAGGTTTCCCTGGTATCCGTTTTTCAATTTTA
The DNA here is from genome assembly GCA_037129695.1 of Prolixibacteraceae bacterium. GTDB lineage: Bacteria > Bacteroidota > Bacteroidia > Bacteroidales > Prolixibacteraceae > CAINVV01. The sequence continues at coordinate 33,146 of JBAXUL010000006.1, read as the reverse complement.
AATAGTGCTGATCCAACTTACATCTTACCCTGAAAAACAGCCTGTTGTTCAAGCTGATTACATTTCCCGAGACTTCATTGACCTGGCCGGTGGCTACACCCCATAAATTGTAGTTGAAGGCATGAAATTGAAAGGTTACCGGCATTCCCGGACCAATCAACCCAATGTCATTGGGTGTCACCAAACACTCTACCAACAGGTCGTTGTCCGGGGCTATGGTTGCAACGGACTGGTTGGAAGCGATGAAATTGCCCTCCCTGATCCCGATATAGCCTTTAATGGTTCCGGCAATCGGGGCCTTCAGGCAATATTGTTCCTTCTCTTTCCTAAGTTGCTCAATTCTTGTGGCAATTTCTTCCAGATTTCGGATGGTCTCCTTCCGCTTTTCTTGCCAAAGCGTGAACTGTTCTTCCTGTACCAAGGAATACCTGTTTTTTTCGCCTTGATACTGCCGGGTAATTTTCTCCAGTTCGTGTTTGGGTGTTATTCCTTTACTGAAAAGCTTTTCTGCCAGGATGAATTCACTTTCAGCCTGTAGTAACTTTGTTTTTTGTTCCTCAAGTCTGGCATAAAAGCCCGAATAGTCCTGCCTGTATAATGCCGTTGAAAGGTTGGTGCTTTCACCCTGCAAAAGTTTTGTTAGATCAGAATGAAACTGGTTTTCTTCCTTTTGGCGGAATGTCATCAATCTGATGTCCTGAAGGATCTTGTCTGAAGATAGGATCAGCAGAGTGTCACCTTTGTTGACAGTTTGATTTTCCGATATTCTACAGGAGACAACCTCTCCTGACACTACTGGTACAATCTGGTTGTCCTCGTACCTGGAGCGAACCACACCCTCACTTTGTGTGGTTACCTGCACCCTGACAAAAGGAAGGAGGCTAAAGGCCAGAATCAGGAAAAGGATGACAGACAGATAAATGATTCTTCCTGTCGTATTCTGTTCTGAAAAATAGTTTTCCGAACTGCTTTTAATGATATCGGGAGGAAACAGTTGTGTCATTATTTAAGCGTTTGGCTTGAAATGGTACAAGTAAGTTAGGGCAAAAAAGAGAGAATAAAGAATTTTGGGTTTACTTTTTTGAACAGGTTAGGTGATGGTTTTGTCTAAAGTTGCTAATTTTACGACTTCTGATATCGTTTTCGTGAGGTCTATATTTGAAGATTCAGTTTTTTTCTCAAAAGGGACCATTGGATGATGCCAGATTTGCTTAAAAGAAAAATTAGTATAGATCGTAACTGAATTTAATATCAAATCAACTTAACAGATGAGTGCAAACAGATTGATCGGAGAATTACCCAAAGTGGGTATCCGTCCTGTGATCGACGGACGGCTTCAGGGAGTTAGGGAATCCCTGGAAAAACAGACCATGAACATGGCAAGGGCTGCAGCTGAACTGATCAGCGAAAACCTGCGTTTCCCCAATGGCGAGAAGATCGAGTGCGTCATCGCCGATTCGACCATCGGTGGGGTAGCAGAGGCAGCCATGTGTGCCGAAAAATTTGCCCGTTCAGGGGTTGGCGTCTCACTGACGGTTTCTCCCTGCTGGTGCTACGGTACAGAGGTAATGGATACTGATCCGCTGCTTCCCAAGGCAGTATGGGGTTTTAACGGGACCGAGCGTCCGGGTGCAGTCTATCTGGCAGCTGCTTTGGCAGGTTATGCCCAGAAGGGCTTGCCGGCTTTCGGGATTTATGGGCATGATGTCCAGGATAAAAAGGATACCACCATACCGGATGATGTAAGGGAGAAGATCCTGCGTTTTGTAAAAGCAGGTCTGGCCGTGGCGCAAATGAAGAACAAATCGTACCTTTCCCTTGGCGGCATGTCCATGGGTATCGCCGGATCTTATGTAGACCAGGAGTTTTTGCTGGATTACCTGGGTGTGCGCACCGAGGTAATCGATATGTCGGAACTGGTACGCAGGGCAGAAAGAGGTATTTACGATCCTGAAGAATACAAATTAGCACTGGATTGGGTCAAGAAAAACTGCAAGGAAGGCAAGGATGTCAACGATGCAGGGAAACAGGCCACCCGTGAAAGGAAAGACTGGGAATGGGAAATGTCGGTCAAGATGACCCTTGCGGCTCGGGACCTCATGATTGGAAATCCAAAACTAAAAGAAATTGGCTTCGGCGAAGAAGCCCTTGGGCACAATGCCATCTTTGGCGGTTTCCAGGGCCAAAGAGCCTGGACAGATCATCTTCCCAACGGAGATTTCATGGAGGCAATCCTGAATTCTTCCTTTGACTGGAATGGTATCCGTCAGTCATTTGTTTTTGCTACCGAGAATGACTCGCTGAACGGTGTTGCCATGCTGTTTGGACACCTTCTTACCAATACAGCCCAGATATTCTCAGATGTCCGTACTTACTGGAGTCCGGAAGCCGTTAAGCGAGTGACAGGAAAAGAATTATCTGGCAAAGCATCCGGAGGAATCATTCACCTGATCAATTCAGGTTCAACGACTCTTGATGCCACTGGGAAACAAAAGCAGAACAGTCAATCCATCATGAAACCCTTCTGGGAGATTTCACAAGCGGAGGCTCAGGCTTGCCTGGATGCCACAGATTGGACACCTGCTGATCTTGGCTATTTCCGCGGAGGCGGATACTCTTCCCACTTCAAAACTGAGGGGGAGATGCCTGTTACCATGAGCAGGGTGAACCTTGTGAAAGGAATAGGTCCGGTACTTCAGATTGCGGAAGGCTGGACCATCGATCTGCCTGAGGATGTTCACGCCACACTGGATGAGCGCACCAATCCGACCTGGCCAACAACCTGGTTCGCGCCCAGACTCAATGGTACCGGAGCATTTACTGATGTCTACAGTGTGATGGCCAACTGGGGAGCCAATCACGGAGCAATCAGCTACGGTCATATTGGCGCCGATCTCATTTCACTGGCATCAATGCTGAGGATTCCGGTATGCATGCACAACGTGGAGGAAGGCAAGATTTTCCGCCCTGCCGCATGGAGTGCTTTCGGCATGGACAAGGAAGGATCGGACTATCGTGCCTGTGATTCTTACGGACCACTGTACGGAAAAACCAGATAATTTTTAAATTGTCACGCGTTTTGCGTTGCTAAATACTTGAAATGGAACAAATTAATACGAATTTAAAAATCGTATTAGGATTTTTTTTTATTCTTGGTTTTCAGACTGAGGCTTTCCCCCTGGCCTCCCTTGGTGAAGTCAATTCGCCTCCGGATTCAACACGTCAGCAAAGCAACACCCCACAGCAACCGGTTTATTCCGCCTCCCAACTGAAGGCGGCTAAACCGGTTGTAGACGGGAAGCTGAATGATGAATGCTGGAAGACTGGGACGTGGGCAGGAGATTTTACCCAGTTTATTCCGAATGAAGGAGCGAAGCCTTCAAGTCCGACCGAGTTTAAAATACTTTACGACAATAAAAATATTTATGTCGCTTTAAGGGCTTACGATGCTGAACCTAATAAAATCCAAAGATTTTCGGGCGCCCGCGATGAATTTGCAGGCGATATCATAGGGATCAATTTTGACAGCTATCATGATCGCCGCACAGGTTTTGAGTTTTCCGTCACTGCCTGGGGCCAGAAAATTGACCTGGTTCTTTTCAATCCCATGAACTGGGACTTCAACTGGAATCCGGTATGGAAAGTGAGGACCGGACTTGAAGATTCTGCCTGGGTGGCAGAATATGAAATACCGTTGAGCCAATTAAGGTACAGCACTGAAAAAGAGCAGGTGTGGGGGCTGCATATATGGAGATGGATCAACCGGTTTCAGGAAGAAAGTGATTGGGAAATCCAGTCGAAGACAGGACCCGGAATGCTCTATAATTTCGGTGAACTTCATGGAATTCAGGGTTTGAAGAAATCTCAAAGGCTCGAAATAATGCCTTATTCCCTGGGGAATCTGAATACCATGAGGAAAGAACCGGGAAATCCGTTTGCCAGCACAGGCAAGGACTGGGGAGGAAAACTCGGATTGGATGCCAAGATCGGGCTTTCGAGCAACTTTACGGTAGACCTGACCGTCAATCCGGATTTCGGCCAGGTAGAGTCGGATCCTTCGGTGATGAATCTGACTGCCTTCGAGACTTTCTACGAGGAGAAGCGACCTTTCTTTTTGGAGGGACTAACCATCTTTGACTATAAATTCGATCAGCAGAGTCTCTTCTATTCCAGGCGCATCGGCCATACGCCCTCCCTGACCATCCATCCCGGGGATCAGCGTTTTGTCAGTGCCCCTGAGGCAACCTCCATTCTGAGTGCCGTAAAACTAAGCGGGACCACCTCCAAAGGATTATCTGTCGGATTGATACAGAGTGTTACAGCCAATGAATTTGCACAAATTAGCGATTCGGCCGGGGTGAGGAGCCGTGCAAAGGTCGAACCGCTGACAAGCTACACCATTGCCAGGGTTCAGAAAGGATTCAATGCAGGGAACACCGTTATCGGTGGAATGCTGACCTCTACCAACCGGATCATCGAGGACAGGAGTCTAGAGTTTTTGGGCAAAAACGCCTATAGCGGCGGACTGGATCTTTTGCATCACTGGAAGGAAAAGGAGTTTAACATCGAAGCAAGGCTGATTGGAAGTATCATCAATGGGACTCCCGGGTCCATCGGACTTTTGCAGGAATCATCTGCACGGTATTTTCAGAGGCCCGATGCCGGTTACCTGAAATATGATACCACGAGCACCAGCATGAGCGGTTTTGGCGGAAAGTTCATGATCGGAAAAGGATCCAAAGGATTATGGCGATACTCAACAGGGGTTAACTGGCTGTCTCCCGGATTGGAATTAAATGATCTTGGCTACATGAACAGGTCGGACGAAATTACCCAAAGGAATCAGGTTTCTTATCTCATCATCAAGCCGGTATCGATATTCCGGCAATATTCATTGGGTCTCGAGCAGTCAAATAACTGGAACTTCAACATGAACTATCTGGGATCAGCTGCAAATTTTACCTTTTCTTCGGAATTGAAAAATTTATGGAATTTTTCTGCCACCCTGAATTTGTATTCCAATTCGCTTGACACGAAAATTTTGAGAGGAGGGGACGGAATGAAAATGCCCTATGTTCTGGCTTCAGTTGGCAAGCTGTTCACGGACCAATCAAAGAAAATCGTGGCCGGAATTAAATATGATTATCAATATCGCGGAAGCGGTTCCGCCAACAGTTACTCCGTGCAACCCTCCGTGACCATACGACCTTTCAGTCAGCTGAAGATCGGTATGTCTTTAAATTACATGAGCAATCGTGATGAACTTCAATATGTAACAACCACCGGTTTCCATGCTGAGAAAAGGTATATTCTTGGTAAAATTGACCAGCAAACGCTTGGCTTGACCTTCAGGGCAGATCTGAACCTGACACCTGAATTTTCTTTGCAATATTATGGAAGTCCCTTTGTCTCGAAAGGAAAATATTCTGAATTCAAGCGGGTTACCAACCCAAAGGCCAATGCATACCATGAGCGTTTTGTGTTGTATAATAATGCGAAACAGGCAGGAGATAACTATCGGCTTGATGAAAACTCAGATGGGGTTGCCGATTACTCCATTGGCAATCCGGATTTCAATTTTCACCAATTCAGGTCCAACCTGATTGCCAAATGGGAGTACCGGCTTGGCTCTTACATTTATCTCGTGTGGTCCTCAGACCGGACTGCCAGATCGGATCCTTCCCGGGCATTTATGTCAGACGCATACAGCCAGTTTCGTGAAATTTTTCCCAAAAATATATTTTTGCTCAAAATAAATTATTGGTTCTCGCTTTAATATCTTGATTTAATGATGTCTATGCAAAAAATCAGAAGGAAAATAGTCCTTCTTTTTTTTTGTCCGCAATTTTAGATAACTTATGTCTCCTTTTTTCGTTAAATAAGTCAGTTAAATATGTGAAGGACCACTGAATTTGTAAAAAGTCCGTTACTTAAATTTTTTTGATGGGTTTGAAAGTATCTGATAATCAGGCTGTTTTTTCAAAGGAAAGCGTGCTGAAAGACTATTATATGGTCTTTCTCAGCAGGCAATTGAGTGTTTTGGGAAGGAAAGAGGTGCACCTGGGCAAGGCGCCATTTGGCATATTCGGCGATGGTAAAGAACTGGCACAGGTTGCCTATGTCAAGAGTTTCCGTGACGGAGACTGGCGTTCAGGGTATTACCGCGACCAAACCTTTATGCTTGCAGCGGGAATGATGACCCCGACTGAGTTTTTTTCGCAGCTTTACGGTGATACCAATACGGTCAACAATCCATCTACCGGTGGCCGAAATTTCAACAATCATCATTCGACAGCCAACGTTACAATTACCGGCGAGTTGAGAGACTTGGCGCTGATGAAGAATTCTGCGGCAGACCTATCTCCAACAGCCGGACAAATTCCGCGTCTTCTTGGTTTGGCCCAGGCTTCCAAATTGGTACGTGACCACCCTGAATTCGGAGAACACACCATTGGTAAAATCACCGGGAATGAGGTAGCCTTTGGATCCATTGGTGAATCCAGTACTTCCGAAGGGATGTTTTTCGAGACCATCAATGCGTCTTGTGTGCTTCAGGTTCCATTGGCTGTAGCGATATGGGACAATGGATATGGTATCAGTGTGCCTGTCGATTTGCAAACAGCCAAAGGAAGCATTTCAAAGGCCTTGCGTGGATTTGAAGCAGACGACCAGGATCCGGGTTGTAAAATTTATACCTGTAAAGGATGGGATTATCCCTGTTTGGTTCGCACTTTTGAAGAAGGAATTGAAGTTTGCAGATCCAATCATCAGCCTGTGCTGTTTCACATTGACGAACTTACACAACCGTTGGGCCATTCAACCTCCGGCTCACATGAGCGGTACAAGAGTGCAGAACGCCTGCAATGGGAACAGGACTATGATCCGATCGTGAAATTTAAGGAGTGGATATTACTCGAAGGCCTTGCAACTCATGAAATACTTGCGGAGCTGGAAGAAAAAGCGTCCATGGAAGCCAGGGCTGCACGCGATCAAGCCTGGCACAGTTACAATGCCGGATTTGAAGCAGAGAGTAGCTCTTTGCAGGAAATTGTTGCTTCCATCGCAGGCAATGACGAGCTTTTGTCGAATAAATCAGCCGATTTGAGAGCTTTATTGAAAGCTGCCTATCCGACAAGAAAAGCATTGATCAGGTTTGCCAAATCTCTTCACCGGGCTGTCACTGGCAATAATTTGTTAAAAGTGCAGGAGCAGAAACTGTCAAACTGGATCAAAAGTTCGGATGCGATTGGAGAACGGCTATTTAGTATTCCACATTTAGAAAAATCAATTGAAACTCCTAACGGAGATTTCTTAAAAGTTGCCTACAACAATAATCCATCCTGGGTAACAGGTTCAGAATTGCTGAATCAGAATTTCGATCTGCTGCTGCAAAAATATCCTTTGATGCTCTCTTTTGGGGAGGACACAGGTGTTTTAGGAGGAGTTAACCAGGAGACCAAAGGATTGTCTGAAAAATTTGGGCTTCACCGTGTTTTCGATACCGGCATCCGGGAGACGACCATCATCGGACAAGGCATTGGTCTGGCATTGAGGGGTTTTAAGCCTATCGCAGAAATTCAATATCTGGATTACCTGATCTATGCGCTGCCCACATTGGCAGACGATCTCTCAACTTTGAATTATCGTACCTGCGGCCGGCAGATCGCACCTCTGATCATTCGTACCCGCGGACATCAGTTGCAGGGCATGTGGCATTCGGGTTCTCCGATGAGTATGCTTCTCGGCTCGATGCGGGGGATCCATCTCTGTGTGCCAAGAAACATGACCCAGGCGGCAGGATTTTACAATACCCTGCTCAAAGGGGATGACCCTGCCCTGGTGGTAGAGCCATTGAAAGGATATTATGTGAGGGAAATGCTTCCTGAGAACATTGGTGAATATTGCGTGCCGCTGGGTGTGCCGGAAGTGCTGACGGAAGGTACCGATCTGACGCTGGTTACCTATGGCTGGAATGTGACGATTGCACTGGAGGCCATCAGCCTGCTGAAACCAATGGGAATCTCTGTGGAATTGATAGATGTGCAGACACTTGCCCCTTTTGATACTGGACATCTCATTACCCAATCACTCCTGAAAACCAACCGGCTGGTGCTGCTCGACGAAGATGTTCCCGGCGGTGGTACAGGTTATATGCTGCAAAAAATTCTGGACCAGGAACAGGCTTTTTATGCGCTGGACGCCCAACCATTGGTTATTTCTGCCAAAGATCATCGCGGGGCATACGGTACCGACGGTGAATATTTTTCGAAACCAAACGCGGATTCAGTGGTGGAAGCGATTTGTGGGATGATGAAGACCGATTGAAAAAAGGAAACAACAAAAAAAGTCAGGCATCTTCGCCACAAAGAATACAAATCGAAGAAGAATTCTTCATTTGAAATTCATCATTTTTCTGATGATTCCCTGACCACGAGGTGTGTAGGCAGCACTATGGTCTCCACAAATGACGGATCATCAATTTTCCTGAAAAAGAATTCAGCAGCTTTCAGTCCAATTTCCCTTGTAGGATGAGTGATGGTAGTCAATTCCGGTGAAGAAAAAGTGGCATGAAATTCGTCTGCAAAACCTACAATTCCGATCTCTTCAGGTGTTTTTATCCCCCTTTTTTTGAGTTCCTTCATCACCGTAAATATCACCATGTCGTTGATGCCGAAAAAGGCATCCGGAGGATTTGGCAATGCAAGAAGTTCGTCGATAATCTGAATGGTTTCTTCCGTTTCCATGTTACATGGCCGCAACAAGGCAGGATCGAATTCAAGGCCTGCCTTTTCCAGCCCAATCCGGTAGCCCTCTATTCTGCTGCTCGAAATACTGAGGTGGGCAGGTCCGGAAATAAAAGCGATTCGTTGGTATCCTCTTTGGCTGAGATGACTGATAATTTGATTGACTGCCTCTTTATTGTCAACAATCACGCAGGGTACCAACTCGGAGAGACAAACCCGGTCGAAGAATACAAGTGGTATTTCATTCCCGATCAAATGGAGAAAGTGGTCGAAACAATTGGTTTCCTTGCTTAAACAAACGATCATCCCGTCGACCCTTGCCTTGAGCAGATTGGAAACGGCTTCGATCTCTTTTTCCATGGATTCATAAGAGGATGCCAGCAGAATAAAGTAACCACGATTTTTGGCACATTCTTCAATACCCGAGATGATGGAGGAGTAAAAATGGGTGACCAGATCCGGAACAATGACACCGATCATCCGGGTTTCCTGCTTCAGTAATCCCATGGCCAGCGGATTTGGCACATAGTTTCGTACAGTAGCCAGTTCCTGAATCTTCCTGGTAAGTTCCGGACTGATGTCAGGATGGTTTTTCAATGCCCTGGATACCGTAGAAATGGAGATATTCAGTTCCGAAGCTAAATCCTTTAATGAAAGATGCCTTTTGGCCATAATGTGATAAATGGATCGGCTGAAATTACAAAATCTAAAATGAATTGGGAGCCAATTTGAATAAAAGTGAACCGGAAACATGTTCCACAACACTTTTCCTTCTCCGCAAAGCTTTGCAAGCTCAGAATTATTTGGCAAAATGGATAAGTTTCATGACTTTTGAAAGGATAATAACCTTACGACAAAAAAGGCTGAAAATTATACGATCACAATTTAACATTCAAACTATGGCCGTCCAACACAAACTAACTACGCGGGAATTCCTCGTACCATTTATCCTGATTTCATTTTTGTTTTTCCTTTGGGGTCTGGCTCATGGAATGGTTGACACGCTGGATAAACATTTTCAGCAAATACTTCATTTAAAAAAATCAGAATCAAGCCTGATTCAATTCGCCTTGTACGGAGCCTATTTTGGAATGGCTATTCCTGCCGGGATGTTCATGCGCCGTTTCGGATATAAAAAAGGAATCATTCTTGGCTTGACGTTGTTTGGCACCGGAGCTTTGCTAATCGCCAGTACCACTTCATTCGAGTCGTTCTGGATCTTTCTGACCTGTCTGTTCATTCTTGGATGCGGACTTGCCACCCTTGAAACAGCAGCCAATCCTTATACCACCAAACTTGGACCGAAGGATTCAGCTGCCAGACGAATCAACTTCTCCCAATCCTTCAACGGGTTGGCATGGGTTATTGGTCCTCTGATCGGTTTGTATGTGTATGGTAATCAAAGTGATGTGGTCGGAGAAAAACTTGCTTCACTTATTCTGCCTATGGTCATCATTGGCCTGGTGGTACTGGGAGTAGCCTTGATTTTCCTAAAAATGCCGCTACCTGAAATTTCAGAGGAAGAATCCGGACACGCAGCTGTGGAACTTGATAAAGAGGAAAGTGATTTTTTAGATGTTCCACTGATCAAGAAACCCCATTTTGTGATGGGTGTGGCTGCACAGTTTTGTTATGTCGCAGCGCAAACCGGAATTTTCAGCTATCTGATTAATTTTGTTACCGACGAAAGCCAATATCCCCGTTTTGATGTGAAAAACGGACCCTATTTCCTTTCCATAGGTTTTGCATTGTTTATGGTAGGCAGAATGTCAGGAAGTTTCATGATGGGATACATGAAGCCGAGTAGAATCCTGGCACTTTATTCCGGACTATGTATTTTACTTTTACCGATTGTAAGTCTGAATTTTGGATGGCTTTCCCTTATTTCGCTATATGCCATTTTCTTCTTCATGTCAATCATGTTCCCGACAATTTTTGCGTTGGGAATCAAGGATCTGGGTCCACAGACCAAGAAGGCCGCTTCATTTATTGTCATGGCCATTGTTGGCGGAGCACTTTTCCCCCCATTAATGGGCTTTGTTTCTGACCACTACACCATGTCGATAGGTTTCTTTGCCCCGATACCATTGTTCGGATTTATACTCTACTATGCACTGAAAGGTCACCATGTAAAGTAAAATACGGATCAGAGCGTTCTAACTTTAGCCTTTGGCAATTAGCTTTTGACTATTAGCTTTTGATTGGGGCAAGAGTTGATTGATATACTTAAAAAGCATTTCAGATGCAATACAAAAGATACTGCAAGACGCTGTCTCTCAAAGAAGATGCTCAGCTGATTGAAGATTACAAAAAAGTTCATGCCCCCGGTGCCGCGTGGCCTGAAATCACCGCCGGTATGCGGGAGGTAGGAATTCTTGACATGGAAATTTATATTCATGGGACGAGGCTGTTTATGATTATGGATACCGTTCTGGAATTTGACCATGACAAGGCGATGGCTGCCCTGGCAAAATTGCCACGGCAAAGTGAGTGGGAAGCCTATGTATCCAGGTTTCAGCAAACTTCGGCCGAAGCCACCGCAGATGAAAAATGGCAAATGATGGAACGGATCTACCAACTTGACAAGTAGAAAGCAAAGTTTGTTTGGAATCTTTTGCAAGCCTTTGCATTCATGGATACCTGAATGACATGTTGCTCAACATTTTTTTTCTTCGCAAACCTTTGCGCAAACCTTTGCACTTTCCTGAAGAATTTCAGGCCTTTCCTGCATCGTTTTTTAGGTCAATATTTGTACCGGCAAAGCTTAAAAACGCGGATATTATGCATTCGTTTCTCCTTTTCTTTAGGTTTTGAGTGCTTCAAAGTGATACATTAAAAAGATAATAAAATGAAAAAAATCGTAGTAGCCGGAGCTGGTGGCTTTATCGGTGGCCACTTGGCCAGAAAGTTGAAAGATATGGGTCATGAGGTACGTGGGGTGGATAAAAAACCTTTCAGCCAGTGGTATCAGCTTCATGCTGATATTGACAATCTGGTGCTGGATCTGAATGGCAAGGAAAACTGCTACACCGCGTTGGAAGGATATCACGAAGTTTTTAATCTTGCAGCCGACATGGGTGGGATGGGTTTCATCGAAACACACAAGGCAGAATGCATGTTAAGTGTTTTGATCAACACGCATTTGCTGATGGCAGCCAAAGACCTTGATATCAGTCGTTTTTTTTATGCTTCGTCTGCCTGTGTGTACAATGGCGACAAACAGCAAGAGACCGACAACCCCGGATTGAAGGAATCTGATGCGTATCCTGCACAGTCTGAAGACGGATATGGATGGGAGAAACTGTTCTCCGAAAGAATGTGCCGTCACTTTCGTGAAGATTATGGCATCAATACCCGTGTGGCTCGTTTTCACAATGTATACGGACCTAACGGTACCTGGGATGGTGGACGTGAAAAAGCGCCTGCAGCCATGTGCCGTAAAGTTCTTGAAGCAGAATTGTACGGAAAGGACGAAATCAATATTTGGGGCGACGGAGAACAAACCCGCAGTTTCATGTACATTACAGATTGCGTGGAAGGAATTCTGAAAATCATGTACAGTGATATACTGGAGCCAATCAATCTGGGCAGCAGCGAAATGGTTTCGATCAACCAGCTCGTCGACATTGTCGAGAAAATTGCCAGCCGAAAACTAAAAAGAACCTATGATCCTGATGCACCAAAAGGGGTTCGCGGTCGCAACAGCGACAATACGATGATCCTTGAATTGCTTGGATGGGAACCTACCCTGCCTCTGGCAGTAGGGATGAAGGAAACCTACGACTGGATCAGGACCCAAATGATCAGTGGCGGAATCAAATAATCAGAAGAAAATCTGATGAGTGAAAAAATAGTTTTGGTCAGTGGATGTTACGACCTTTTGCATGCCGGTCACATTGCCTTCTTTAAAACCGCGGCACAATTTGGCCAGCTTTATGTGAGCATCGGTAAGGATGAGAACCTGCTGAAGTTAAAGGGAAAGAAACCTTATTTCTCTCAGGAGGAAAGGGTGTACATGGTCGGAGCCGTCAGATATGTGAGTGAGGCATTTGTTGCTTCCGGCAATGGGATGCTCGATTTTGAAGAAGATATGAAGCGCCTGAAACCCGATTATTTTGTGGTGAATCAGGATGGATATACTGAAGGGAAGAAGCGTCTTTGTGAAGAAAACAATGTTGAGCTGATAGTCCTGGACCGCATTCCGGAAGAGGGCCTTCCTGCCCGTTCAAGTTCGCAGTCCAAAAAGGATATGAAATTTCCTTACCGGCTTTGCCTGGCAGGAGGATGGATGGATCAGCCATGGGTCTCAGAGATTTTACCTGGTTCATGCGTTGTTGTTCAAATCTGGCCGGAATACGATTTCAACGACCGCTCTGGAATGGCCACGAGTTCACGAAAAATTGCCGCAGAATTATGGGGAGACAAGATGCCGGAGGGTGACCAGCAGCGAAATGCAAAATTGCTTTTCGGGGCTGAGAATCCTCCCGGTTCGGAATATATTTCCGGTTCGCAGGATCAGCTCGGAATCCTTTTGCCGGGAGCGAACCGTCTGGATTACGAAGGAGAATTCTGGCCAAGCCACATAGAATCGATGGTCGATCCTGAGATTTGCGACTGGCTGTCGGGGGTACTCTATCTCATTCCGCTGACTCCGCGTCCGGAAGGGTACAATCCCCTGATGGAAAAATATCTCACCATCGAAAATGTCAGGGAGCTAGGAGATTCTGCCAACATATCCTGGGAAGGAATCCTGCAAAGAGATGTCAACAAATTGGGTGAAGGCATGACCAGAACATTTCGTGCCTGGAAGAAAATGTTGCCCTTTACGGTACCCGAATGGGTCTCTGAAGAAATGGAGACTAACTGGTTGGCGAAGTATCCCGGGGCAATAACATCTGGTAGCGGTGGAGGTTACGTGATCGTTGCCTCTGCGACGGAGATTCCCGGGGCATTGAAAATAACTGTGAAATACTGAAGCGTCAAGAGTAATAAGTATTGCCTGATTATGGCAGATTTTCCCGGATGATTCCAACAAAAGGCATCTTCGTGGTTTCATAACAATTTTAATTCGCCGTAAATGTTGAACAAGACTCTGATTTTAATGTTGTTTTTGCTGGTTGCCACGAATGTAACCCAGGCACAAGGTATTGCCAGCCCGGAACATCCCGCGATGATGTTTGGCGACACTTCCCGGATTGGCGTTCCCTTTTCCAAGGATCCGTATGTTATCCGCTTCAATGGCCGGTGGATGATGTATTATTCTGTTCCGGGGTATACGGACAAAGCCGGTATTGTACACGGCTGGGGAGTCGGGATCGCCGAAAGTTCTGACCTGGTGAAATGGAAACGTTTGAGCGACGTCAACACAGATCCCGAAGCAACCTACGAATCCAAAGGTATGTGTGCACCTTGCGCACTCGTGATCGGTAACAAAGTCAACCTTTTTTATCAGACTTATGGGAATGGAAAGAAAGATGCCATTTGCCATGCCTGGTCAACCGACGGAATTCATTTTGTCCGCAACAAAACCAATCCCATCTTTCATCCGGATGGAAGCTGGAATTGTGGTCGGGCCATTGATGCTGAGGTGATTAAATTTAAAGGACGCTATTTTTTGTACTATGCCACACGCGATTCAGCCTATAAAATTCAGATGCAAGGTGTCGCGGTAGCTCCCGGAGATACCCGTTTCGAGAGAGGTGACTGGAAAAATCTCTCCCAGGAGGGCCCGATGCTGAAGCCTGAACTGCCGTGGGAGCGTGATTGTATTGAAGCAGCCTCAATAATCAATAAAAACGGCGAACTGTTCATGTTTTATGCCGGGGCCTACAACAATGCTCCCCAACAAATCGGAGTCGCAAAAAGCAGTGACGGTATCAACTGGAAACGATTATCTGATGAACCTTTTTTACCAAATGGGAAACCGGGCGACTGGAATGCCAGCGAATCCGGGCATCCTCATATTTTTGCCAATTCCTCAGGCGATGATTACCTCTTTTTTCAGGGAAACAATACCAAGGGTAAAAACTGGTTTATTTCCAATGTTAAGATTGGATGGAAAAACAAGGTGCCCTATTTGAAGCAGCAATCAGATAAGTGATTGATATTTATTTGTCTTATTGAAAGTAGTCAATTTCGTATTTTTCTAAACCCCAGGCTAATAGCGAATAGCTAAAAGCCAATAGCATTCTAAATGCCTATGAAACGCAGAGAAATTTTGAAATCAACAGCTACCATGGCTGTCGCCTCCTGTCTTCCGAATTGGGCCGGAGCATCCATTCATCCGGAATCACTGGCTGCAGCTCAGCCAGGTACGAAACTGCCGGCCATCCCGCGGTTCGGAGATGGCCGCGACTGGTTTTTTGAAAGGCGTTACGGAATGTTTGTACACTGGGGTATCTATTCCATTCCCGGATGGCACGAACAGCACCAATGGCGGGCAAGGGTCCCCAGAAACGAATATGTCAAGCTTGCTGATCAGTGGAACCCCAAAAAATTCAATCCGGAAGCATGGCTCGATCTGATGGAGGAAGCCGGCATGAAATACATCACCATCACCACCAAACACCATGATGGTTTTTGTATGTGGGATACCCGCCAAACCGCTTTCAATACCATGAATACGCCATACAAAAAGGATGTAATCGGTTTGCTGGCAGACGCCTGCCACCATCGCAAGATCCCTTTGTGCCTTTACTATTCCATCGCAGACTGGAATCAGCCTAATTATCCCAACCAGGGCAGACACCACGAAATTCCTCCACAGCCGCAGGATTCTCCAGACTGGGATAAATACATGCTTTTCTTAAAGGAGCAAGTTCGTGAACTATGCTCTAACTATGGAGAAATCCATGGATTCTGGTGGGACATGAATGTGCCTTTGTACAAAGACCCCTCCGTCAATGCCATGATCAGGAAATTGCAGCCCAAAGCAGTAATCAATAACCGCGGATTTGATGAAGGCGACTTTGGAACTCCCGAACGCGATTACGACAATGCAGCCGCGGAGGCAAAAGGTTTTGACAAGCCCGTTGAGGCATGCCAGTCGGTTGGCATGGAAAGCTGGGGATACAAAAAGGATGAGGATTACTACACCCACCGTCACCTGACCGAAAGCATCGACCGTTACCTGTCAAGGGATGCCAATTACCTGTTGAATGTTGGCCCTACCGGTGAAGGTCTCATTCCCCAGGAATCAGCCGCTATCCTGAAGAAAATCGGAAAGTGGAAAAAATCGGTGGATGAGTCTTTTCTTCAGGTTCGCACTGACCATGAAACAGTCAATGTTCCCGGTGTTTTGGCTACAAGCCGCGACCAAACCCTCTACGTTCACCTGAACAAGCCTATTACAGGTAATGCGGTGAAACTTAAACCTATCAACATTTTACCGGTGAAGGCAACGCTGCTTAATACCGGCAATCCGATTGACTGTTCCGTCAATTTGTGTCCGAGCGATCATATTTCACAGCAGCCCTACCTGCGTTTGCGAAATCTGCCATCCGGCGAAATGGCCGATACCGTGTTGGTGGCGAAGCTCGAATTTGACAGACCTCTGGATCAGATTATCCAGCCGAAAAAAATGGATTCAAATATTGAATTAACCAAATAGCTAAAAAGATGAAAAGAAAAATTTATTCGCTGACAAGTCTTGTTGTGCTGACCATGGTATTCAGCGTGATGACAAGCAGACAGTTGCTGGCTCAAAAATTTGAGCCTACGCTTGAATCGTTTAAGCAATACACCTATCCCGAATGGTTCCGTGATGCCAAATTCGGCATCTGGGCGCACTGGGGTCCACAGGCAGTTCCTCGTCAGGGTGACTGGTATGCAAGAAAAATGTATGAATCAAATATCATTGACCGCAAGACGAACCAACCTACCGGGAAGCCAAGTAAGGAGTATCTGTACCATTTGGAGCATTATGGTCATCCTTCGGTTTTTGGCTACAAGGACATCATCGGCCTTTGGAAAGCGGAGCGGTGGGATCCTGAACAACTGATGAAATTGTACAAAGAGGTAGGAGCCAAATACTTTGTCAGCATGGGCACACATCATGATAATTTTTTCCTCTGGAATTCGAAAATTCACAAGTGGAATGCAGTTAACATGGGACCAAAGAAAGATGTGGTCGGCTTGTGGCAAAAAGCGGCCAAAAAAGAAGGACTTCGGTTTGGTGTATCCGAGCATCTTGGTGCGAGCTATACCTGGTTTCAGCCAAGTCACGGTTCCGATCCCACAGGTCCGAAGGCAGGTGTGCCGTACGATGGAGCCAATCCGGATTTGCAGGATCTCTATCATCCCAAAACAGCGGCAGACGATTTTGACTGGCTGACTAAAAACCCGGAGAATCAGAAGGACTGGCTGGCCAACATTACCGAATTGATTGATGCCTACCATCCTGACCTTCTTTATTCCGACAGTGAATTGCCTTTCGGTGAAGTCGGCAGAACCATGCTGGCCCATTATTACAACCAGAGTGAATCAAAAACCAGTGGGAAACCGGACGCAGTTTACACCTGCAAACTCCGCGCTTCTGAAGGCCGCTGGGTACAGGATCTTGAGCGTGGAGCCATGGATTCCATCAGTCCATATCCCTGGCAGACAGATACCTCTATAGGTGATTGGTACTACCGTACCGGCCAGAAATACATGACAGGTACGCAGGTAATCCAGATGCTGGTCGATATCGTTAGTAAAAACGGGAACCTTTTGCTGAACGTCGTTCAGACCCCGGAAGGTGACCTCGAACCCGATGTGATGAATATTCTCAAAGAGATAGCTGCCTGGACACCTGCCAACGGAGAAGCCATTTACGGTACACGTCCCTGGAAGATCTACGGGGAAGGACCAACCACGCAGAAAAGTCAGGAAAAGGGCAGATTCGGCGGGGTAAAGGATGTAAGGCCTTATGAGTCAACTGACATGAGATTCACAACCAAAGGTGAAACATTGTATGCATTTTGCATGGGAACTCCTGCTGGAGATGTGAAAATTGTTTCGTTGGGCACCAATTCCAAAATTTCTGCACAAAAAGTGAAATCCGTTCAGATGCTTGGCAGCAATGAAAAACTTTCGTGGAAACAGGAAGCCGATGCGCTTGTCATTGCCAAACCTTCCAAATTGCCGGAATGGCCGGTGGTTACATTTAAAGTTGAATTCAAGAAGTAACCGGAGCGAGAACAGAGGATAGCCGAATCATGCCGGTCGTTGTCCTTAAACCTTCAATTTTTACCACAAAGGACCCATAGGTCAACCGCAAAGGTCACGAAGAGAACAAATCAAAAATCTTTGTGACCTTTGGGCACCTTTCGGGTCCTTTGTGGTTTTTGTCTACCCCTTCGACTTCGCTCAGAGACTGGTAATTTTATGTTGATAGTTGGGTTATTGCTTTTATCTTTGTGCCAAATTCAAAATTATGCTGGATATTTTAATGCAGCACCGAACCATCCGGAAATACAAGGAAGCAGATATTTCAAATGATCTGCTGAACAAGATCCTTGAGGCAGGATGCAGGGCTTCCACCACTGGCAATATGCAGGTTTACAGTATTGTCGTGAGCCGGGATGGTGAAATGAAAAAAAAGTTGGCCGGCTGTCACTTCAATCAGTCAATGGTTGAGAAAGCACCGGTGGTACTTACCTTCTGCGCCGATTTCAATCGTTTCAACAAATGGTGCCTACAGAGCAACGCGGATCCCGGTTACGGTAACTTCCTCTCTTTTTTTACAGCGGCCATCGATGCCTTGCTTGTGGCACAAAATGTATGTATTGCTGCCGAAAGCGAAGGTCTGGGTATCTGCTACCTCGGAACGACCACTTACCTGGCAGGGAAAATCATTGAACTGCTTCATCTTCCCAAAGGTGTGGTACCGGTCACTACCGTGACGATCGGATGGCCGGACGAGCATCCCGAATTGGTTGACAGGTTGCCGCTGGATGCAATTGTTCATTCAGAAACCTACCAGGATTATGACCAGGAGGACATTGCCCGGTTGTATGCTGCTAAGGAAGCTCTTCCTGAATACATCCGGTTTGTCGAAGAAAATCAAAAAGAGACGCTTGCCCAGGTATTTACCGATGTTCGGTATAAAAAAGCAGACAATGAACTTTTTTCAGGGATGCTTCTGGAGGTTTTGAAGAAACAGGGTTTTATGGAATAATCATCAGAAATGACAAAAAAAATTCAATTTAGGATTGCACCGGGATTTGAAGCCTTGGACAGCTGGGTAAAGAGTCTTCCCGACCATTTTCCTTCAGGCGGACGCACCATTTTTAAGGACAGGAATGAAGTCAAGATATTTGAAGTAAACGGTCTCGAGCTGAATGTCAAGTCATTCAGGCTGCCGAATCTGGTGAACCGATATGTCTATGTTTACCTGAGGGGATCCAAGGCGGCCCGCTCATTTCGGAATGCGCTGCATTTGATGGATGCCGGTGCTTCCACACCAGAGCCGGTTGCTTATTTGGAGTGCCTCGCAGAAGGAAAATTAAGGGAAAGTTATTATGTTTCGATCAATTATCCCCATGATTTTACTTTACGGGAAGTAATTACCGGTCAGGTTCCTGACAAAGAGAATATTTTGAAGCAATGGGTCTGGTTTAACTGGTTCTATCTGCACCAGCAGGGAATTTACCATCTCGATAATTCACCCGGGAATACCCTGATCAGGAAAGATGGAACTAAATACCAGTTTGCGGTGGTCGACCTTAACCGGATGAAGTTCATCGCTGTAGATTTTGAAAAGGGAATTCAGAATTTCAGGCAACTGGATGCCGATAAGGAATCTGTTCGCCTGATTGCAACCGAATATGCCACCCTATGCAAGTTTTCCGAAACGAAGGCGATTGAACTGTTAACCAAATATGACGAAAAGAACAAAGCTTATTTCAGGAGGAAGGAGAAGCTAAAGGGTTGGAAGAGAAGGCTAAAGTGAAAAGTGAAAAACGCTTCGATCATATTTTAGAGAATAACTAAAAGCCAAAAGCTAAAGCTAATGGCAAAAGTGAGGCGCGTGTCGATTGGGTTTTCTTTCAACCTGTAACCTTTAACACGTATTCCGCAACCGACAACAAGGGTGAAAACTATTGATTTTCTGCGGCTTTAGCCTTAGGATTCAGTACATCCAGTTTGATTAGTCTGTCGTATAAATCTGACGCCCTAATCAGTTCCATGCATCGGATGGTAGGGTAGATACATTTTTTTCCTCCAAAAACAGAACATGGCCGGCAAGTCAGAATGCCTTCGGGCGGCTGGATGTGGTATTCATCGGGCTGACCAATGGCGGAAAATCCGAAGGCAGGATGTGTGCCTCCCCAGATGGAAATAGTCCTGATTCCGGAGAGAGAGGCAAGGTGCATGTTGGACGAATCCATGGCAATCATCAGATCCAGCATACGAATCATGGCAATCTCTTCAGAGAGTGTAAATTTCCCGGCAACCAGATGGACATTCTCACAATGTTGCTCAAGTTGTTTCAGCAGTTTGATCTCTTTTTCACCTCCCCCAAAAAGGAAAAATACCGCCTTGTGGTTTTGGTTGATCAGCGTGATTAACTCTTTGAAATTTTCGATTCCCCATATTTTTGGCGCAGTATTGGCAAACGGCGATAGTCCTATTTTGAGGTATCCTTTCTCCGGTATTTTACCCAACATAAAGCTCCGGGCACTCTGAAAAGCCTCTGTTGAATAGTCGATATAGGGAGCCTTTCCGATTTTCACTCCGGTTCCTGCCTTGATAAAAGTATCCGCATAGCGTTGGATGGAATGAGGCAATACCTTGATTTTTTTGGTATTTATCAGGCGGTTCTTCTCCGCTCTGCCTTTGTTGATCGAGTAAACAGGAGTTCCTGATAACCTGAAAAAGAAGGAGACTATTTTTGTGCGAAGTACTGAATGCAAATCAATCACTTCCTGGAAGGGGCCCATTTTTTTCAGTTTAACGAACAGACGGTAGAGACCTTTTAATCCTTTGTGTTTGCCGTCGAGGTCAGGGAAAAGTAGCTTTAATCGTGGAATACCAAAAAAGAAAGGGGCAAAGAATGGACGGGTTACCAGGGTAATATGCAGGTCGGGGTTGGTCTCGATGACATTTCGTATCACCGGAACAGTAAGGGCTACATCTCCCATGGCGGAAAGTCGGAAAACGAGTATTTTCTTCATTAAAAATGCCTTGAGTGCCGTGAAACTCTTGAGAGTCTAGGGTGCTAAAAGTTGGGAGTCGACTATACGCAACAACTTATGACCCGTCGAGTACTCTAAGTACTTTGGCACTTATTATTTGTACTCTTCGTAGCTTTTCTCCTCGAACAGCTTCGAACCTGTGATTTCGTTGATTTTGCGTTTAACTTCGGAGCGTTCATCGTTGATAAAGTAGACAGAACGGGCTGTCTGAACAAAATCATCTCCAAAATTCTTCGAACGTTCGAGGTCGCGGATATGGTCTTCGATTACCCACAACCGGTTGTTGATTTCAAACAACTGGCGATAGAGCGGGTCCGATTTATCCATGATCCGGCTGATTGCCTGGTTCACTTCTTCGTATTCATTCCTGAGGTTGGCCAACTTCGCTTCATCTTTTATTTTGAGTAGTTTGATTTCGATGATGGTCAGTTTATCGGCAATTTCCCCGTTGGATACTTCTAGCTTCATGTTCTGAATTTTGGTCAAAATTAACAATTTTATCCATGTGTTTTCCGGGGCAGCTAGGATCGGAATACGTCACGGGCCGAACCCTGAGCCGTTGGCATAATCAGCAGGTCATCGATGTTGACATGTGCCGGCCGGGTAATCATGAACAGGATTGTTTCCGCGATGTCTTTTGGTGACAGGGGAGTCATTCCTTTGTATACTACTTTGGCCCTTTCATCGTCTCCTTTAAAACGGACATTGGAAAACTCAGTATCAACCATCCCTGGAGCGATGGTCCCAACCTTGATCCCAAAGGGTAATAGCTCAATCCGCATGGCATGGGAAATCGCCTGAACCGCATGTTTGGTGGCACAATAGACACCACCCATCGGGTAAGACTCTTTCCCTGCCAGCGATGAGATGTTGATGATGTGCCCCGATTTCCGCTCCTTCATCCACGGAGTAACTTTTCTGACCATGTACAACAACCCTTTCACGTTGGTGTCAATCATTCTTTCCCAGTCTTCGATCTCCCCGTTATCAACAGTGTCCATCCCTACCGCCAGACCTGCATTGTTAATTAGTACGTCTACTGCTTTCCAGTTTTCCGGTAAAGAATCGAGAGCTGTCTGAACCTGCTCAATCTGCCTGACATCAAAGCAAAGCAAAAGGCATTTGATTTTGTAGGCAGAAGACAGGTCATGCTCAAGTTCTACCAGGCGTTTGTTTCTTCTTCCGGTCAAAATAAGATCGAATCCGTTGGAAGCCAGAAGATGAGAAGTTGCAGCTCCAATCCCTGAAGTTGCACCGGTAATGAGTGCTATTTTTGACATAAAGCATATGTTTTAAGGAAGCTAAATTAGGAAAAATGAAGTTTACTTTCTGCCCATTCAAAGAAATAATACGATTTAATCTTGGGAGTCTCTCTGTCAGTATTTCGTCGAATCAATTATCTTTGTCAATTAAACACAACGGCCATGAGTGATATTAGCCCAAAACCTTTTACCATTGATCAGATAACAGAACCAGAAGATCTGCAAAGTGTGATTTATTCCATGCTTGCCATTCCTCATCTCTCTCCGGTCAATATCTTCAATGAATTTGCAGCTCCGGATCTGGATCCTTCGCAGATGAGCAATGACAATACCGATGATTCAGGTATTTTTCAACTGGACGAAGATAAAAAATTCTATTCGCTGACGATCTATGCCGACCACCGCAGGCTGGCAGTCGATCCTTATGTGGCGGCACAAATTCTGGTGGCGAAGGCTGTCAGAAGGTTGATCTGTTATGGTGCTGTTCCGGTATCCATCAGTAGTTTCATGAACCATGTCGAATTTGCCAACCCGATTGCACAGGAGATGGTAATGGCTGCAAGGCTTGGACTGGATGCCGCCGCGAAAAGCTTCAACCTGAAATTTTCCCAGCGTAAGCTGCATTATGATTATTCCGGCGACCAGGGATTTGTACCGCCGACACTTATCATCAGCCTTTTCGGAAAACTGGAAACCAGAGATCGCCTTTTACAGCCTAAATTCAGGAAAAAAGGCGACAATCTTTTGATGATCGGGAAGTCATTCGATGACATCAATGCTTCTGAATATCTCGATTTTTACCACGAAATAAAGGATTGGCCACTGATGAAATTCAGTTTGTCAACAGAAGGTCGCCTGACGGAAGTAATGAAAGAGGTGATTCAAAAGGACCTGGTTATTTCTGCCAGTCCGGTCGGTATTGGTGGACTATTTTTTACCCTGTTGAGAAATGCCCTGCCTAATGACCTGGGATTCGATATCACCACAGATGCGGAAATCAGGAGCGATGCCTTTCTATTCGGGGAGTCGATGGGAAGATATGTCGTTACCGTTTCCAAAGAAAAGGAGGACGAATTTGTCGATTATCTCTTTGACCGCAAGATTCCTGTGATGACCCTGGGACATGTGACCAAAGGCGAAGTAAGGATCGATGACCAGTCAATGGGTTTTGTAGACAAAGGTCTGGTGAGCGAAACATTAGAGGATCTTGAATGAGTGAAGTAAAACCCTACCGGGATTCGTCTGCCGGCAAGAAGGAGCAGGTGGCTGAGATGTTCAACAGCATTGCCCCCAAATATGATTTTTTGAATCATACCCTTTCTTTTGGCATTGATAAACTCTGGAGAAGGAAAGCCATCAGGTTGATTTCGGACAAAAAGCCTGCTACCATTCTTGATGTCGCAACCGGAACAGGCGATTTTGCCATCGCGGCGCTGAAATCGGGTGCACGAAAGGTTACCGGCATTGATATATCAAAGGAGATGGTAGCAGTGGGTCAGGGTAAGATCAAAAAGATGGGACTCAGCGACAGAATCGAATTAATGACCGGCGATTCTGAAGCGATTCAGTTCCCGGATTCTACTTTTGATGCTGCAACGGTTGCTTTTGGGGTCAGAAATTTCGAAAATCTCTCCAAAGGACTGGATGAGTTATTCAGGGTTTTAAACCCTGGAGGAACGATCTGTATTCTCGAATTTTCAAAACCGCGCCAGCCAATCGTACGCTTCGGGTATCAGATTTATTCACGTTACCTGATGCCATGGATTGGACGTCTGGTGTCGGGCGACAAGTCTGCCTATACTTATCTTCCGGAATCTGTTATGGAATTTCCTGACGGAGATAAATTCATTATTTTTATGCAGGAATCAGGATTTGTACAAATTCAGGAATATCGGCTTACTTTTGGCATTGCAACGATATATACTGGTGTAAAGGCAAAAGGATAAAGGCAAAAGTGAAGAACGCTCTAATCATAATTTTAGAGTCTGACTAAAAGCTAACAGCTAACAGCCAACCGCTTTCAGATATTAAAGCAAAAAGTTAATACAGTAATGGGAAATAAGGGAAAAATCTTTTGGGCAGTGGTACTGCTTCTTCTAGGAGGAGCTGCCAAACCTCTGTTCGCCCAATTGACAAAGGATGAAAATCTCTCCCGTTTTGATGACCGGGTGCTGCATTTTGGTTTCTATCTGGGGGTTAATTCGATGGATTATCGTTTTTCCCACTATGACAATGTATTACAGAATCCGGTTTTTGAACAAAATCCTGATTTAGGCCCGTTGGTGGAAAAGAATAATTACTACAATGGTGTTCAATCTTACCGGGTTGAGTGTTATCCCCCGAAACTGGGATTTACGGTTGGAGGTGTGATCAATCTGAGGGTTAGCAGCAGTGTTGATTTGAGGTTTACTCCGGGCATGTCTCTGGGTAACCGAATTATTAAATTTACGAACAACATTGATCAGGTTATTCAGGATCCCCTTTATGGTAAAAAATTATATTCCTCCACAACCACCTACGAGAAGTATCTGACTACACCTTCTGCCTACATAGATATCCCGTTGGGACTTCGATACAAGGGCAACAGATTTGGCAACGTCAGGCCTTATATTTACGGGGGTGGTGCCTACAGAAGGGATCTTGAAAACAAACGCATCTCTGAATCGGCTCTTCATCTTTTAAGAAACGGATATTACGCGGAAGTAGCGCTTGGAATTGATACCTACTTCCCTTATTTCAGGTTTACCGGCGAATTCAAATTTTCCTATGGGTTGAACAATATCATCATGCATGACGGTGATATTACTTCATCCAATCCCTTACCAGCATACGGCTATATTTTGAAAAGCCTGAATTCCAATGTTTTCACCTTAATTTTCTTTTTCGAATAGCCCGCCCTTTCCCTAATTTTATATCATGCAAGGCGCATGATGGAAAATCACCAATCGACAGGTTATTGACTACATGTGAATTCCATAGCGGAACATCATAATATATTGGACGCGATTGAAACAAATTTCAACTTTTCAGGTAAAATATTCTTTTACAAGTTAAATCTGGAATTTGAATCAGGACGAGAGAACTTGCATGTTGTCTGTTGTTTCAGAAGTAATTTTAACTACTGAAACCCTCATGCACAATCGTTCGCCAAATAGCATGTAAATTATTCTGAGGGATCCATACGTACGTTCTAATAATCAACAAATTATTAACACATGAAACGAGAACTAAACCTGGCCGTAACTCCTGCTGAAGCAGGCGAAGCCAATCAACTCAAACGTGTTGTTTCGGTGGCATTAAAAGTAGATGAGGAACGTATCAACGAAATTACAATCGTTCGTCATTCCATCGATGCACGAAATTCCAGAATTCGGGTCAATCTCTCTTTGGAGATTTATATTGACGAGAAGGCTGAACCGCTTAAAAAACCACATTTTGAATATCCCTTTGTAGGTCACAAAAAGCAAGTTGTGGTTGTAGGTGCCGGGCCTGCCGGTCTCTTTGCTGCCTTGCACCTGATAGAGCTTGGTTTTAAGCCAATCCTTCTTGAACGCGGGAAACAGGTGAGTGAACGCAAAAAAGATATTGCAGCCATCCACGGGGAGCACCTGGTCAATCCTGATTCGAACTATGGTTACGGAGAGGGTGGCGCAGGTACGTTCTCCGACGGCAAACTCTACACCCGGTCAAAAAAACGGGGTGATGTGAGAAAAATTCTTGAAGTGCTTAATTTTCATGGAGCTCAGGATGAAATACTCATCGAGGCGCATCCTCATATTGGCACCAACGTGTTGCCTAAAGTGATCGGGTCAATTCGTGAGACGATTGAGAAAGCAGGTGGGGAATATCACTTCAATTCCAGGGTAACCGACCTGATCCTTGATGGCGACAGGATCAAAGGTGTCGTACTGAACAGCGGTGACAAGGTTGAAGGGGTGGCAGTCGTTCTTGCGACAGGTCATTCTGCACGTGATATCTATTATCTCCTTCAAAGAAAAAAAATTCAACTGGAGGCGAAGACATTTGCCCTTGGGGTTCGTGTGGAACATCCGCAGGAACTCATCGACAAGATTCAGTATCATGGTACTGCACGCGGGAAATACCTGCCGCCTGCCGCGTATACGATGGTGGAGCAGGTAGGCGACAGGGGTGTCTATTCTTTCTGTATGTGTCCGGGGGGTGTGATCGTTCCGGCAGCGACAGCCCCGGGCGAGCTGGTGGTGAACGGAATGTCTCCCTCACACCGGGGAGGAAAATATGCCAATTCCGGTATCGTAACCGAGATAAGGATAGAAGATTTGCCTGCTGAGTTTCATCAATTTGGAACCTTTGCCGGATTGGAATTCCAGCAGCAGGTAGAAAAAAATTGTTTCTATGCGGCAGATGAAAGTCAGTTGGCGCCCGCGCAACGACTCGCAGATTTTGCCAACAACCGAAAAAGTTCCAGTCTTCCTGATACTTCTTACCGGCCGGGTATTGCTCCTTCGGAACTGGGCACCTGGCTGCCTGGGTTCGTGACTGCCAGGTTGAGGGAAGGGTTGATTAAAATGGGTAGGAAAAGCAACGGGTACCTGACCAACGAAGCCATTGCACTGGGTGTTGAAAGCCGGACCTCGTCACCCTTGCGAATCCCCAGATCGGATGAAACGCTCGAGCAATTGCAGATTAAAGGGTTGTTTCCGTGCGGCGAAGGAGCAGGCTATGCCGGAGGCATTGTCTCATCCGCAGTCGA
The DNA here is from genome assembly GCA_037129695.1 of Prolixibacteraceae bacterium. Lineage (GTDB taxonomy): Bacteria > Bacteroidota > Bacteroidia > Bacteroidales > Prolixibacteraceae > CAINVV01. The sequence continues at coordinate 6,229 of JBAXUL010000006.1, read as the reverse complement.
CGGTGAGAGGGTGGCGGAAATGATCGGGCAGCTTTTCAAGTGATAGGGGTTCGTGGCACGGGATGCAAGAAACGGTGAATGGATGACTGTGAGACGGATGGACGGATGGACAGAGTGTCTGGTCCTGGTATAGGTTAACAGAAAATGCAAACAAAAATCAGGACGAGTCAGGGGATATCTAATTCTCCATTTTTATCTCATTCTTCTCCTGAATTCCGCACAAATAATTGCTGCCGAAACCGCCACATTTAAAGATTCCAGTTCCCTATGGCCTGTAGGATAGGCAGGAATGGAGATTTTTTTAGTCAGGAATGGGATCAGTTCCGGTGAAATTCCTTTTCCTTCACTTCCCATCACGATCATGGCCTTGACTGAAAGCTCGGTTTCAAAGACACTTTCACCATCCATGTAAGCGCCATATACTGGTACCTGAAGGTTTACTGCTTCTTCCAGGAGTCCGGGAAGATCGAGATAATGAACCTGAACGCGGGCAAGCGCCCCCATGGTGGATTGCACACATTTAGGATTGTATAGATCCGCACAATCAAAAGAGCAAAAGATTCGGGAGATGCCAAACCAGTCGGCCATTCGGACGATCGTTCCAAGGTTGCCTGGATCCTGAATACGGTCAAGAACGAGATTCAGTCCCCGGAATGACTTTTCCGTGACAGGATCAACGACAGGTATCCTGAACAGGGCCAAAACGGAGGAGGGAGTTCTGAAGGAGGAAATTCGCTCCATCTCCTTGTCTGATATCTGAATCATTTCCAAATGGGAAGGATTCTCGTCAAAGGAGGACAATCCTTCTGGGGTCAAATAAATCTCTGCAGATTTCAGTGACGTCTTCATCAAATCGAATACGAGTTTCGAACCTTCGGCAACAAATAACCCTGTTTTTTGGCGCTCCTTATAGTCCTTCAGCGAACGGATCAATTCTATCTTCTGTTTGGATATCATCTGAATCTTGAAGTTATATATCCCAAAAATAATCCATTTTTAATTAGTTGGGTTGATTATCTTTGTTTTAGTTTTAAGAACAAAATATTGAATCTATTGCGCTTACATAGATCGGTTGTAGCAGGGCTTGTCCTGTTTTTCTTTTTGTTGACTGGATGTCAGACCAATAAATACATTCCAGCCAATGAATACCTGTTGTCGCAAGTTAATATTCAGACAGATAAGAAGACAATAGACAAAAATGCACTCAGAAGTTACCAGAAACAGAAACCCAACACTAAAATTTTCGGATTCTGGAGGTTTCATCTGGGATTGTACAACCTTTCGAGTAAAAAAAAGGAAAATGACTGGCTGAAAAGGATAGGAGAGGCACCGGTAATATATGACCCTTTCCTGACACAAAAAACCAAGGAAGAGTTCAGCAGGTATTTGCAGAATAAGGGTTATTACAACGCAGTCATCAGGGATAGCACCTTGTTGAGGAGCAACCGAAAGGCGGAAGTGAATTATTATATCACTACCAATCAGCCTTATATGATTAAGACTTATCAAACAGTGATCAGGGATGATTCATTGCGGCCTTTTCTGGCGAAAAAGGACGATGAGAGCCTGATTATGCCCAATTCGTTATTCGATTCAGATCTTTTGGGAAGCGAGAGTGGGAGATTACTGAGAAAATTGCAAAACAACGGATATTTTAAGTCGACCAAAAATTCATTCTATTACGAAGCCGATTCAATTGGGAAGGACCATGGAGTCGATTTGAAATTGGTCGTAGAAAAGGACAGTTACCTTGATTCTACCAATCAGATTATTCCCAGGAACTACGAAAAATTTGCTTTCAGGAATTTTTACTACATCAACGAAAAAGACATACAGAATTCAGCCTTGTCAGGAAAAGGGAATATAGAGGAGGACACAAAAGATACGTTGAAGATGGGCCGTCATTTCTTTATTTACAAAGGGAGAAAAAAACTGAGGCCGGATCTGATGATTAACGCCAACCATTTGGCCGACAGGGTATTTTATAGCGCGGACATGGTCGACAGAACTTACAACGAATTTTTTGCAACCAGACTTTTCAAATTAATCAACATCCGGTTTTTTGAAACAGCTCAAAGAGATTCGCTCGGGAATCCATTGCTTGATTGCCTCATTCAGCTGACTCCAAGTTTAAGCCAATCCTATACTGCCAGCGTCGAAGGAACCAATTCCCTTGGTAATTTTGGCATTGCCGGAAATCTGGGTTACCAGCATAAAAACCTATTCCGGGGAGGTGAAATATTTGACCTTCAGTTCCTGGCAGGCAAACAAAAACAAAGTTATGGGTCCAAAGATTCCTCCAATGTGTTTTTTTCAAGTGAGACAGGCGTGGATGCGAAAATTACGGTGCCCAAGTTTATTGCACCCTATTTAAAAGCCAATTTCTTCGAATATTCAACTCCTCAGACATTTTTCAATGTCTCCTACAACTATCAGAAAACCCCTGATTATACACGGACGATAGCCCGTTCTGCTTTTGGATACCAGTGGAAATCGTCCAATTTCACGACCCACAGAATAAATCTGGTGGATCTGAATCTGGTCAAGATGTTTGCGCTTGACTCTGCCTTTCTTAGCAGTATTGAGAATTTATACATCCGTAGTTCCTATGTTGATCACTCTATCACCTCTCTTAACTACTCCTATATCTACAGTACCCAGACCCAGAAGAAATCCGACTACCTGGTGATCAAAACAAATATTGAGACGGCTGGAAACCTGGTGTATCTTGCCAGCCAGACCTTGAACAGGCCAAAATATAGTTCTGAAGACCGAAGTCTTAATCAATATTATTTCATGAATACACCCTTTACCCAATACGTCAAATTTGATCTTGAGTACCGCAAAGGGTGGCTGGATGGAAATTTGAACGGATTTGCAATCAGGGGATACGGGGGTGTGGCTTTTGCCTACGGAAATTCAGACCAAATGCCCTTTGAAAGAAAATATTTCGCGGGAGGAGCCAACGGAATCCGGGCATGGCCAATAAGGACGCTGGGCCCGGGATCCTACAAGTCGAACCCCACCGAATTTCCCAACCAGTCGGGTGATATCAAATTGGAGGCCAATGCAGAATACCGTTTCAGGTTGATCGGATCGCTGGAGGGTGCATTATTCATGGACATGGGAAATATCTGGTCTGTCAGGGACAACCGGCCGGGAACCGAATTTAAATGGAATAATTTTTACAGGGAGATCGCATTGGGTTCCGGACTTGGAATGCGGTATGATTTTACCTATGTCATCTTCCGGCTCGACTTAGGGTTTAAAATGCATGATCCGGCTTTACAGCAAGGTTCCAGATGGATATCTCCCGGAGATTACCTGCAAAAAGGAAATACCAACCTGGTCTTTGCGATTGGTTATCCATTCTGAATCCATTGTTTAAATATTGTTTCATCATTCTTATTTGCGGTGTCGAGTTATTTCCGGAAGGAAATCATTGCCCTTGTTCATTTTCGATGGCCCGGATTCTCCCTGTTGTTCGTTTTTCTCATCAAAATAGGTTAACTTATGTTTGAAAAGCTTTTTCATCATGCAATTCAAACAGCTTCGTGATTTTTTTGTTTTTACACGCAAAGAGCGAAATGGCCTTCTGATCCTGATTTTTATACTCTTTCTCGCGATATGCCTTGATTTTTCAATCCCCTTTCTGCTTCCGGATAAAAAATACGATGTATCGAAATGGAAGGAGGAGACTGAAAAATTTTATTCTGCAGATTCCAATTCCATCCGGAAAAATCTTATCCTTGAAGAGCCCCGGAAAGAAGTTGTGGCAGAGAAAATTACCATGACTAATTTTGATCCGAACAGAGTGGAGCAGGCACTCCTTTTAAAGTTGGGGGTACCTGCGGGTATTGCCGCCAACTGGGTCAAGTATCTGCAAAAAGGCGGACGGTTCAGGAAGAAAGAGGAGGTGATGAAATTGTATGGCATGACCTCTGGTCTTTACCAGCACCTTGAAAAATTTCTTGTCCTGACTGAATCCCCCGGACAGCCTAAAATATTTGCCGTTTCTGCCAAAGCCGCAGCCGTGAAGACAAAAGCTCAATGGAGAAAAGATACAGTTCTGCAAAATCGTTTTCCTGAGAAGAAACCGTTTCGACTTGTCGCGCTCAATGATGCTGACTCTGTGCAATTGGAAGCACTTCCGGGAATTGGACCTGTTCTTGCATCACGAATTATAAAATACAGGAGGTTGTTGGGGGGCTTTTATGAAGTGGCTCAACTTAGGGAAATCTATGGAATGACTGAAGAATTGTGGCTGAAATGTTCTCCTTTTCTCCTGGCCGATTCAACGGGGATGAAGAAGCTTGAGATTAATTTTTTGTCTGTCACTGAGCTTGGCCGTCATCCATACATTGGGTTCAGTCATGCGAAAAAAATAGTCAGGCAAAGAGATGCCGGCGGGAAATTTACGTCAAAGGAGGCGCTGGCAGGCTGCCTTTCTGCTGATTCACTGCATCATTTGCTTCCGTACCTTTCATTGGGAGTGAGGTGAACACTAATTATTTTGTTGTTTGGAAGAAATTTATCGACAAATATTGCATGTATCGCAGAATATTTCTAAATTTGCGACCCGAAAAGGTACAGAACAAAGTAAAAAAAAATTAACGTATGATTGTTATTCCTATTAAAGACGGCGAGAACATTGAAAGAGCCCTGAAACGTTTCAAAAGAAAATTTGAGAAGACAGGTGCAGTAAAAGAACTTCGTGGCCGTCAGGCTTTTGAAAAACCTTCCATTACTCGTCGTACCGAGATCAAGAAGGCCATCTATATTGAGAATCTGCAGCGCTCTGAAGATATTTGAGAATTTAACACTGAAAATTGTGATTTGAGAGAGAAATTTTGTATATTTCTTCGAATTCAATTTTCATTTGGATGCATCATCTCGAACAATTTCTCAACTTCTTAAAATATGAAAAGCGGTATTCCGAACATACGGTAACTGCTTATGAGAAAGACCTCGACCAATTCATACAATTCAGTAGTGAAATGGTCGGGGATTTTTGTTTGGTGGAGGTCGACCATCATCTGATCAGGCAATGGGTCATTTCTCTGATGGATCAAGGCATGACGGCAGTAAGTGTCAAGCGTAAAATTTCATCTTTACGGTCACTTTACAAGTTTTTGCTGCGGGAGGGTTCCATGACTAAAAATCCCACCGAGTTGGTGATGATACCAAAAATCGGAAAAAAACTGCCTCAGTTTGTCCAGGAGAAAGACATGGACCGGCTTATGGATACCTCTTTTTTTACGGATGATTTCAATGGTTTGCGTGACAAAGCCATCCTATCCCTTTTTTATGGAACCGGCATGCGTCTTTCAGAATTGAAGGGAATCAAAATGGCGGATGTTCACCAGTCAGAAAAAGTGGTGAAAGTTCTTGGAAAAAGGAACAAAGAGCGGCTTATTCCGTATCCTTCAGAAGTAGGCGGAGATCTTGCTGCTTATATCCTGGTAAGACATGAATTGATTGGTGAATCCAACAGTTATTTGTTCGTCACAGACAAAGGTGAACAGGTCTATGACAAACTCCTTTACAGGGTAGTCAGGAAATATCTTAGTTTGGTCACATCCATGGAAAAACGCAGTCCGCATGTATTGAGACACACTTATGCCACCCATCTTTTGAACCGTGGAGCCGACCTCAATGCGATCAAGGAATTATTGGGCCATGCAAGTCTGGCAGCGACACAGGTTTACACACATACTTCGTTTGAAAAATTAAAGAAAATATACAGTCAGGCTCATCCGAGGGCTTAGAATACATCAGCTGACATGCCAGAGGATGAGAAAAGTAAAATACAACCATGCTCATTGAAGAGCGTAAAATAGAGGAGGAATAATTATGGACGTAAAAGTACAAACTGTTCATTTTAAGGCCGATCAAAAACTGATTGACTTTTGTGAAAAACGATTGAACAAATTAGATCAGTTTTTTGACAGTGTCATCGGGGCGGAGGTAATGCTCAAGCTCGAAAAAGACGAGGAACGGGAAAACAAGGTAAGCGAAATCAAACTTTCTGTTCCGGCCAATGATCCTTTGTTTGCCAAAAAGCAGGCAAAAACGTTTGAGGAGGCAATAGATTTGACTGTCGAAGCATTGAAAAAACAGATGGAAAAATACAAAACCAAAACCATTAACAAATAATTTAAAAAAAAGTCTGTTGATTTGATTTTAAGAAAAAAAAATAGTTTAAATTTGCAAACCATTTTTGAAGAGT
>JBAXUL010000059.1:0-23897 GCA_037129695.1 Prolixibacteraceae bacterium | reverse complement strand
GTAGAGACGCAGCATGCTGCGTCTTTTGCTGCAAATACCATCCCTGTCAACACAGGAACGAATAAACAGATGTAGGGGCTGCCCTTGTGGCTGCCCAGTATACGAATGATAGGGACAAGGAAAATCCGGGGTGGAGCCCCGGAGGGGCGAACTGTTTGTAGCCAGGGGTGGAGCGAAGCGGAACCCCTGGGAGGAAATGCCAGGAGTTCACCGTCCGCGGTAGCATGTCTAAAAAAGACAGCTGATTGTCTCGGACGGAAAGCGGAGACGTTGAAAATAGCGCAGTAGAGACGCAGCATGCTGCGTCTTTTTGCTGTAAATACCATCCCTGCCGACGGAAGAACCGAAGGGACATAGAGAAAAAGAGAGGGTGAGAAAAAGAAATTTTTTATCCTACCAGGATTTCTGCTGCTATCAGTTTCGCGGTAGCGGCAAACTCCTCCTGGGAAAACTGAAGCTTGGGTTTGGAGAAATCAATGTCCTTCTCACTGTTAAGCGGCACCAGATGGATGTGTGCGTGAGGAACTTCCAGTCCTAAAACAGCCACTCCTACCCGCTTGCATGGAATTACCCTGCCAACTGACAGCGCGACGATTCTTGCAAACTCCATCAGCCCGGCATAGCTCTTCTGATCCAAATCAAAGAGATAATCCACCTCTTTCTTGGGAATGACCAGTACATGCCCCCTTGTCAATGGAAAAATATCCAAAAAAGCCAGATAATCAGCATTTTCGGCAACTTTATAGGATGGAATTTCGCCTGCCGCGATTTTTGAAAAAATGGAGGCCATGAGGAAACAATTTACTGTCCAAGTTCGATGTTAATAATTTCAAACGGAATGATCCCTGAAGGAACATGAATGTCAACGATATCCCCGATTTTCTTTCCAAGAAGACCCTTTGCGATCGGAGTACTCACACTGATTTTGGCCATCTTCAAATCTGATTCGTGTTCAGACACAATCGTATAGACCATCACCGTATTGTTTTTCACATTTTTGATGGTCACTTTATTCATAATCTGAACCACATCCGTATCAATCTTGGACTGGTCGATGATTCTTGCTCCGGCGATCTGATCCTGGAGCACGGCAATCTTCGCCTCAAGCATACCCTGAGCATCTTTGGCCGCATCGTACTCGGCATTTTCAGAGATATCTCCTTTTTCAATGGCTTCTCCTATTTGTTTGGAAATGGCAGGTCTTTCAATATTGAGCATCCTGTCAAGATCTGCTTTTAGCTTTTTCAATCCTTCAGCGGAGATATAAGTAACTTTGCCCATCCTGGTTTTCTGTTAACGGATATTTTACATAAAAAAACAGAAGAACTCCAAATATCGGAGCTCTTCCACAATATGATCTCTGACAAATGTAGAAAATATTCTTTTTTAATTTGCAATCCTGAATGTAAATTTTTTCCAAAACTGCAAATATGTTTTGAAAATCAGGCTAAAGACGAAGATCGCAACTGACATTATTGGTTAAAATGAAATATTGAACCCTCTTTTTCTTATTTTTGCAGAATGAAGACCATGGAAAAAGAATTAAAATCGTTGATGCTCAAACCGGTATTGCACCTGACTCTATTGTTGGCGGCAATGGCCTTTCTGGCTTGCTCAGACAATCAAAACAGTTTTGTTCCCTATGCGAAAGTCGACAAATACGTGTCTCTCGTCAATTACAACAACCTGATGATCCCCGGAAACTCAATGACATTCCCCTCAGACGGATATTCCGGAGTGATTGTCATATGTATCAGCGATATGCAGTACCTGGCCTTTGATGCCTGCTGCCCCCATGAAGGACTCAAAAACAGCATCATTGAAACAAATCCGGGACAAACCGGTATCGTTTCGAGCAGCAATCCGGTCGCCACCTGCAAGATTTGCGGATCCCAATACATTCTTTACAACGGGGGATATCCGGTCAAGGGACCATCCTCCAGAAACCTGAAACAATACCAGGTCACTGCGATGGACAACAGATTGTGGATACATAACTGAGAAGAAAGTTATGAGTTATGAGTTATGAAAAATCACCGGCATCACATTTAATGCTCAAACTCTTTTCGAAAAATTTAACAATCAGTTACTTAACAAATATTGTCTTGCACGAAACTAACAGAAATAATCCATCTGAGAAACATCTCATAACTAATAACTCCTAACTCATCACTTTTCTAATACCTGTAATGGTCTGCCTTGTAAGGTCCTTCCTTGGCTATTCCCAGGTATTCAGACTGTTCTTTGGTGAGTATCGTCAGCTTCACACCAAGCTGTGCCAGATGCAACCGGGCCACCTCTTCATCCAGGTATTTGGGAAGGCGGTAAACACCTACTTCATAACTATTTTTCCACAAATCGAGTTGGGCAAGCGTCTGGTTGGTGAATGAGTTGCTCATCACAAATGACGGGTGGCCGGTGGCACATCCAAGGTTAACCAGTCTTCCTTCAGCGAGAAGGAAAATGGAATGGCCATCCGGATAGACGTATTTGTCGACCTGCGGTTTAATGTTGATTTTCGTGATTCCCGGCCATTTTTCCAATTTGCTGACCTGAATCTCATTGTCAAAATGACCAATATTACAGACAATAGCCTGATCTGGCATGGCAGCCAGATGCTCGGCCGTGATGACATCCTTGTTTCCGGTAGTCGTCACAAAAATGTTGCATTCACCAACCACATCCTCAATCGTGGCCACCTGGAAACCTTCCATGGCAGCCTGAAGGGCGCATATCGGGTCAATCTCCGTCACAATTACACGCGCACCATAGGATCTCATCGAATGTGAACATCCTTTGCCAACATCCCCGTATCCGCATACCAGCACCACTTTACCGGCAATCATCACATCGGTTGCCCTTTTGATCCCGTCAGCAAGCGATTCGCGGCATCCGTACAGATTGTCGAATTTTGACTTGGTCACCGAATCATTGACATTGATCGCAGGGAAAAGCAGTTCTCCCCGCTCCAGCATCTGGTACAACCGGTGTACGCCTGTAGTGGTCTCTTCAGATACACCTTTTATCTCGGCAACTGCATTGCTCCATCTGGTGGGTGTCTCTTTCAGTATCTTTTTCAATGCAAGGAATAGTTGCCTCTCATCTTCTCCATCGACTTTCGCGTCGAGCAGGGAAGGATCTTTTTCTGCCGCATTTCCGATGTGCACCATCATGGTGGCATCACCGCCGTCATCGACAATCAACTGAGGACCGAGCCCCTTTCCAAAATCAAGGGCACGTTCGGTACACCACCAATATTCTTCCAGATTTTCACCTTTCCAGGCAAAAACCGGAATTCCTGCTTCGGCTATAGCGGCTGCAGCATGATCCTGTGTGGAGAAGATGTTACATGAAGCCCAGCGCACCTGTGCGCCAAGGTGGGTGAGTGTTTCTATCAGCACGGCCGTTTGAATGGTCATATGCAGTGAACCAGTAATTCTGACCCCTTTCAATGGTTTTTCCACTCCATGCTTGGCCCGCAGTGACATCAAGCCTGGCATCTCTTTCTCTGCTATCTCAATTTCCTTGCGCCCAAAAGCTGCAAGTGAAATATCCTTTACTTTAAAATCATTCATTATTTTGTTTTTTAACTGTTTTATCAATTTCAGATTCCCGAAATAGCCTGTAATCGCAAGACTAAATGGTCATACCATCTCGTTATTTAGGTTTGCAAATATACGCAAAGTGCCGGTTTTATCCTCTTCCAGTTGCATTTTGAGCTTCTCCAGACTTTCAAATTTTACTTCGCTTCTGATCCGTTCCACGAAATGAACAGAGATAGACTGGTCGTAAATATCCTGCGAAAAATCGAATATATGAACCTCAATACTCCTGTGATCGACATTGGAATTGACGGTGGGCCTGGTGCCGACATTAAGCATTCCTTGGTATTGAATACCCTCAACCATGACTAAAACGGCATAGACACCATCTGTTGGAACCATTTTATGTTTGTCGTCAGGCAAAATATTGGCGGTCGGAAAACCAATTTCCCTTCCCAGCCGTCTTCCTTCTACGACCTTGCCTTTCAAAAGATACGCATATCCGAGAAAATGGTTCGCTTTGGCCATATCACCTGCTTCGAGCGCCAACCTGATCCTTGTTGAACTGACGGCCACATTCTCGACCAATAGCGTGCTCAGTTGCTCCACCTCAAAGCCGTAAATGCCTCCAAGACTATTAAGCGCCTGAAAATCACCTTCCCTACCATGACCAATTTTATGATCATAACCTGTAACCAGTTTGTGAATATGCATTTGTTCGACCAGAATGTTCTTCACAAATTCCTGGTAGGTAAGAGAAGCAAACTCCTTTGTAAACGGGTATATCACAAGATGATCCAGTTTCAATTCTTCCAGAAGAACTATTTTTTCTTCAATGGTTGAAAGCAACCTGATCGTATCTTCGTCAGGTGTAACAACCATCCGCGGATGCGGGAAAAAGGTAAACACAACGGATTCACCACCGGTTTCAATGCTGATTCGCCGAAGTTCCTCAATGACCTCGCGATGTCCAAGGTGGACCCCGTCAAAAGTACCAATTGTAACAACTGGTTTACTGACTTTAAAATTATCTAATCCGTAATGTACCTGCACGTAGAAAAATTAAAATGCAAAAATAGTCAAAATGCAACCATGCTCCACAATTTTTCATTTTTCACCTTCAACTGCGCACTTTATTACATCGATAAAATAGGAGGTCACGGCCATTTATTCAATGCTTTGTACCATTTTGTATCCCTTGTCACACCAAGAACGATGAACTCGCAAAGAAAAAAGCAGGAGATTTCCTTTGGGACCATTTAGAAGTCCAATTATTAGCTGCAAATTTTTATTTTTGTTGCTTGATCAGTTTCCTTTGAGGAAATAAACTAAAAAAACAGGAAAAAATGAACCGTATCCTTGCTTTGCTGGCAGTCGTCCTACTTACCGTAGCCTGCGGAAAAAAAACCAATTTCACCATCACCGGAAAAATTGAAGGGGGAGCCGGAAAAACCATCTATTTGAATCAACTTCAGACCACGTCACAGATTTCTGTGGATTCTGCCAAACTGGACAAATCCGGAGAATTCAAAATCAAAGGCAAAGTGAGCGGTCCTTCTTTTTTCCTGCTCAAAATATCTGACAACAATTTCGCGACACTGGTCCTTGATTCTGCCGAAAATGCAACATTAACCGGGTCTTACAAGCACTTCTCAAAAGATTATGACGTGAAAGGATCTGACAACTCATCCAAAGTCCGCGACCTTACCATCCGGTTTACCGAGGCAAAAACAAAGGTCGATTCCATTCGTCAACTTTACCTGAAACACCAGAACGATGCCGGTTATACTTCTGATTTTGAGCGATGGAACACCCAATATTCCAAACTTGTTTCCGATTATACCGACTACCTGAATGATTTCGTCAAAAGGAACCCGTTCTCCATGGCAAGTGTTTATGCACTTTACCAGAAATGGAACGAAAACAGCTATGTGGCCAATGATTTTCAGGTTATGAAGACAGCTGCTTCTGCATTGTTTGCGGTATACCCCAAAAATGATCAGGTTAAGGCGCTTTATAATAACACATTAACCATTCTGAAAGAACAAAAAAATGCCAAATTGAATACCCTGATGGCTCAGTCGGCAGTTAACTCTCCCAACATTAATCTGCCGGATGTATCAGGAATTAACCGTGACCTCTGGTCGTTGCACGGCAAGTTCGTATTGCTCCATTTCTGGTCTGCCAAAGACCGAACCTCCAGGATACAGAATGAGGTGCTGGTTGAATTGTATGCTAAATACAAACACAAAGGCTTTGAAATTTACATGGTTAGCGTCGACGATGACGCCAATGCCTGGAAAGCCGCCATCGCAGAGGATCAGTTAACCTGGATCAATGTCGGAGACATGAAAGGAAGTGTATCAGCTTTGAACAACTTCAATATTCACAGTGTCCCTTCCAATTATCTGCTCGACAAGGAAGGAAAAATAATCGCGAAAAACCTTCAGGGACCCGGGCTCAACAATGCCCTGGCGAAAGTGCTTTAACACCGATAAAAAGTGCATGCCGGAAGCCGGAAAAAGGAAGCTTTCAATCGGATTTTCTGACGAAATTTTCAACCATCCAAAAATTGGTCTTGCGAAATTATGATTTACGGCTATCTTTGTGACGAAATTTTATGTTGAGATCTGTCACAATAATAGTCTGTGGTTATCGGAAATAAAATCTATTTTGTATCTGACCTTCACCTTGGAGCTCCGGCATTGGGGAACAACCGGGAGCGGGAATTGCTTTTCGTCGATTGGCTTCAAACAATCAGAAAAGATGCCTCCATGCTCTTTCTGATGGGTGATTATTTTGATTTCTGGTTTGAATATAAGAAGGTTGTACCCAAAGGATTCGTAAGGTCTCTGGGAGTTTTGGCAGATATCTGCGACAGTGGCATCCCGGTACACTTCTTTACAGGAAACCACGACATCTGGGCATTTGATTACCTTACCCAAGAGACCGGAATGATTGTTCATACCGACACTACCGTGATGGAAATCATGGGACGGAAATTCTTCCTTTCCCATGGTGATGATCTCGGGAAAAAAGATTTCGGGTATCAAATCATCAAAACCTTTTTTCACAACCGCCTGGCTCAATGGGCCTTCGCAAAAATACACCCAGATCTATCATTCCGACTGGCCCACCGTTGGTCGAAAAACAGTCGACTCGCTCACAAGGAAAAAGATCACGGATTTATGGGTCTCGAATTGGAAGATCAATACCAATTCGCCAAAAGCGCGCTCGAAAAAGAACATTATGATTATATCGTTTTCGGTCACCGCCATATCATCCTGAACGAACCGCTTGCTGATGACAGCCGGTTGATTATTCTGGGTGACTGGATTAAACATTTCTCCTATGGTGTTTTTGATGGAAACGAATTCCGCATTGAAAAAATTGAAGAAAAAAAACTTAAAGAATACAGAATAACATTCTAATTATGAGCAAACAGATTTATACCATTATCACAGGTACGGGATCTTATGTACCGCCTACCATCATCCCGAACAGTTATTTCCTGGATGCTGAATTTTATGATCCGTCAACCGGAAAGATCTTTGAAACTGAAAATGCCGAAATCATTCGCAAATTCAATGAAATCACGAACATAGAAGAACGCCGCTATGCAGAACCGGATCAGGCAACCAGCCATTTGGCTACGTTTGCAGCCGAAGATGCGATTACCTCTTCCAATTTTGATCGGGAGAAACTTGAATTCATCATTGTCGCACATAATTTCGGAGATATCTATCCGGGTACGTACCGTACAGAAATGGTTCCTGCCATTGCCAGCCGGGTTAAGCTTGGCCTTGGGATCAAAAATACGAATGTGATGACCCATGACGTTGTTGCAGGGTGCCCTGGATGGACTACTGCCATGATTGTCGCCAATGCCTATATCAAAAGCGGATTGTTCAAATGCGGACTTGTGGTAGGGTCAGATCTGAACTCACGTGTTTCTGATCCTTACGATCGCGATCGCATGATCTTTTCAGACGGAGCAGGTGCTGTCATCGTCGAAGCCGTTGAAAGTGAAATTCCGGTAGGTATTCTTTCGCAGGCAAGCCGTTCTGACAACGACCCTGTGATGCTGAAGATGGGAGTATCCCTGAACCATGATTATCATGGAACTGAATTGAACATCAGGATGGCAGGTCACAAAGTATATGCCTATGCCCTCAGCGCAGTTCCGGGAGTGGTCAAGGAAAGTCTCGACAAAGCAGGACTGCATCTCACAGACATTAAAAAAGTATTGATTCATCAGGCCAATGAGAAAATGGATGAAGCGATCCTGCATCGGGTATTTAAACTTTATGGCATCAAGGAATTAAATCTGGATGTCATGCCGATGACTATCCGCACTTTAGGAAATTCATCTACCGCCACGGTACCTACGCTACTCGATCTGATTCTCAAAAACAAGATGGAAGATCATGCAATCGAACCCGGAGACCACATCATCCTGACATCTGTCGGAGCCGGCATGGTGATCAACTCCATTGTTTATCGTTTTCCCGATAATTCTGTAGTTTAAAGGAATACAAAAAAATGATCAATAAATGAAGCGCAACCGTCAAAAACGATTGCGCTTTATTTATATTTATACAAATTATCATACCATGGAAATTCTTTATCCAATCCTCGCATTGTTGATCGGTAGTGTCGTGACATTTTTATGGCAACAGCGTCGCATGGGAAATGAGAAGGCAATTTACCTTGCAAAGCTCAATGAGACTGAAAAACTGGGTCTGGCAAAAATAGCCGAGACCGAAAAAAACCGGTACCTGGCAGAGCAGCAATTGTCCTCCCTCACACAAGATTTTTTGGAAATCAAGAATGAGCTGATTTTTGAACGAAACAAAAACGAAGATACGCTCAAACAATTAACGACTTCGGTAGCTGAACTTGAATATGCCAAAAAACAAATGGCGGAAAAAGCCCGTGAACTTGAGGAAATACAGAAACGGCTCACCGTTGAATTCGAAAATGTAGCCCATCGCATATTGAAAGAACATTCCACCGAATTCACAACTCTAAATCAGAAAAATATCGGGGATATCCTCACTCCGCTCAAGGAGAAAATCTCCACATTCGAGAAAAAGGTAGAAGAATCTTACGAAAAATCATTGCGGGATCAAACCGACTTGAAGGTCGAACTCAAGAAACTACAGGAACTCAACCACAAAATAAGCAACGATGCCCAGAATTTAACCCAGGCGCTGAAAGGTGATGTGAAGAAACAAGGTAACTGGGGTGAAGTGGTGCTCGAGCGGGTGCTCGAGCGTTCAGGCCTTACCCGTGGCAGGGAATATGAACGTGAAGTCGTCGATGAAAACAGCGATGGCAAACAAATCCGGCCTGACGTGATTATTCACCTTCCTGATAAAAAGCACCTGATTGTCGACTCAAAAGTTTCTCTCGTAGCCTACGATCGTCTTGTCAATGAACCATTGGACGAACTCAGGGCGCAACATCTTGCCGATCACCTCAAATCACTGCGTTCGCACATTAAGATGCTCTCAGACAAGCACTACCCCACCGCCAAGAACCTGAACAGTCCTGATTTTGTGCTGCTTTTCCTCCCCATTGAATCTTCTTTCAGTATCGCGATTCAGGAGGATCAGGAGTTGTTCAATTACGCATGGGACAACAAAGTGGTTATTGTAAGTCCATCCACGCTTCTAGCGACCCTGCGTACCATTGCTTCCATCTGGAAACAGGAGAACCAAACCAAGAATGCGCTCGAAATTGCTTCCCTCGGAGCCTCGCTTTACGACAAATTTGTCAATTTCGTTCAGGATTTGGAAAAAGTAGGAAAGGGTATCGAAACAGCGCAGTCCAATTATTCTAATGCGCTGAATAAACTGCATACCGGAAAGGGAAACCTGGTGCGCACCTCTGAAAAATTAAAAGATCTGGGGATCAAAACACAAAAGGCCCTGCCCGATTATCTGATCGAAGATGACCAACCCGCGAAATCGCACGAGGAGGGTTCAGTGCTATTCGAAGAGTAAAAGGTGACTTGCCACCAATGCGGCAAGAAACAGGAAAAAGAGAAACTCACGCCAGAAGCCCCGCTTCCCGGCCATAAAAAAATGGGAGATCAGAAACGCAACCGGAATGGTTGAGATCACAATGATTCCCAGTCCGGTGGAAGGAAACAGAAAAATGGAGGGAATGCATAGCCCAAGCATCCAGTATAAAATGATAAAATATTTACGCGTACTCATTTTCCGGATACTGACTGAATTGATCAGCGAGAGACTACCCAGGGCCGAGAGAAGAAAAATAAAACCGGAAATAATCAAAAATGCAATCTTGAAAATAAAATGATTGTTTCTGGCTGCAATTCCCTGAACAATGGAGGCGATAAACGTCTGGTCAGAACCCGACACGAACAAAAATGTCCATAACAATAACCATGGCAGCGTGAACCCGATCAGCGGGATAACCAGCAAACGCCAGTTGTCGTTCTTTTGCAGCACAAAGATACTGATCCAGATCAGCGGGAAAATGATAACAACCGGAAGATAGAAAAGAGCACCGACAGAGAGAAGGAAGGAGGCGTTGAAGGTTGAAGATATCTCATTTTTTCTGCGGTAGGTCAGAAAAATATAGTAGACAGACAACAGCACCAGCAATGTTGCCGGATAAACGGGATGAAATGTCTGCAGCGGCGGAAAAGAAGAGACTACACTCACGTAAATAATACCTGGAAGAAATGTCCTGTGCTGTAAAAACTGAAACTCATAGCTCAAAAGCGTAAGGATCAAGGCATTTAGCAATATCAGAACAAACCCGGTCACCACAGGCCAGATCGTCGTTCCGGTATAGAAATTGGCAAAAAGGGTGTAAAGTGGCATCATCCCTTCACCCGGAACAATCACAAGTTGTATAGGCACCTTGAGCGGCTCCATCCAGAAAAGGAAAGCAACTATTGGAATAAGTACTGCACTGTAAACGCTTTTACTGTTAAATAGCCTCAGAAACATGATGACTGGTATTGGTTGGCTTTTGACCTTTATCTCAAATCTTTACCTATGTCTTTCCGATAATACATCTCGTCGAAGAAAATCATCCCGGCGCTTTCGTAGCTGAGCGACAAAGCCTCCTCCATGGTTGGTGCCACTGAACTGATGGCCAAAACCCTTCCCCCATTCGTAAGGACATTCGCTCCATCGTTTTTTGTACCAGAGTGAAATACTACACTTCCCTGCACTTTTTCAAGATTCAGAATAGCGGCACCCTTTCTGTAAGTTCCGGGATACCCCCCAGCCACTACCACCACAGTAACAGCTGTTCCATCGTTAATCACAAGCTTCTTTTCATCCAGGTTACCTTCGGCAACTCCATCCAAAAGATCCAAAAAATCTGAATCAATCCGCATCAGAACAGCTTCCGTTTCCGGATCTCCCATCCGGACATTGTACTCAATCAGGTATGGATCTCCGCCACAATTCATCAGTCCCAGAAAGATGAATCCGGTGTAGGGAATTCCCTCCCGGCGCAAACCCTCAACCGTAGGTATCACCATGCGTTTTTCTACCTTCTGTAAAAACTCGGGTGTAGCAAAAGGCACCGGTGAGATGGCTCCCATCCCTCCGGTATTCAGTCCGGTATCACCTTCGCCAATGCGCTTGTAATCCTTGGCCTCGGGAAGTATTTTGTAGTGAGTGCCATCAGTCAGGACAAAGACTGAACACTCAACCCCGGATAGAAATTCTTCAATCACTACCGTGGAACTTGCACTCCCAAACATTCCATCGATCATCTCCTTCAGGCTCAATTCCGCTTCTTTCAAATCATCAAGAATCAGAACTCCCTTGCCGGCAGCCAAACCATCGGCCTTCAAAACGTAAGGAGCCTTCACACTCTTCAGAAATTCAATACCCTGATCGAGGTTTCCGGCATGAACCGTGAAATATTTTGCAGTGGGAATATCATTTCTGAACATGAACTCTTTGGCGAATTCCTTGCTTCCTTCCAGCCTGGCGCCGTGGCTTCCGGGACCAATCACCGGAATATGTTTCAGTTGCGGATCAGCAAAAAAGAAATCGTGGATACCTTCCACCAATGGAACCTCAGGTCCCACAACAACCATTCCAATTGAATTTTCAAGAACAGCTTTCCGGATCCCCGTGAAATCCGTTGTCTCAATGGGCAGGTTCTGTCCGAGCGTGGCAGTGCCGGCATTTCCCGGAGCAATGAATAGCTCATTGATCCGGTTGCTTTGTTTGAGTTTCCAGGCAAAAGCATGTTCGCGCCCTCCCGATCCAATGATTAAAATGTTCATAGGTTGCTATATTGAGAGTACAAAATAAACAAGATTTTCCTTTAAAAAATTAAGGAAGATCCCTTTCTGAGAATTTATCTTAATTTTGGATGAAGGAATGAACTTTGAGTGAACCAAAAGGGCAAAAATGAATCCACAAGACGGCAGATACAATCGGGTTGGGAGTTCCCTTTTATCGTCACCTTTGTTCGCTTCAAATACCTCTCAATGATATGAAAACACACTCAATAACTGTGGTGGGTAGCACCAATACGGACATGGTCATCAAAACCTCCAGGCTTCCCTTACCGGGGGAAACTATCATTGGAGGCGATTTTCTAATGAATCCGGGAGGAAAAGGCGCCAACCAAGCCGTTGCAGCAGCCCGATTAGGCGGCAATGTAAAGCTTGTCGCCAAAACCGGTGAGGATATTTTCGGCCGGCAAACCAAAGTATTGCTTGAATCAGAAAACCTTGGCACAGAATTTCTTTTCTCTGATCCAGGAACACCGTCAGGGATCGCTTTGATCACAGTCGACGACCACGCAGAGAATTGCATTGTTGTGGCCCCGGGAGCCAATGCCCGACTGCTAAAGGAAGATATTGACCGCGCTCTACCCGCTATATTGAGCGCTGAAATTGTACTGATGCAATTGGAGATTCCGCTGGATACCGTTATTTACGCCGCTGAAATCGCTTTCAAGGCCGGGAAAAAAGTAATTCTGAATCCGGCTCCTGCACAAAAGTTGCCGGATGAACTTCTGAAGATGCTGTACCTGATCACACCCAATGAGACTGAAGCGGAACTGCTTACCGGAATACCCATAACTGATCACCAATCTGCTGAAACTGCAGCAAGGACTCTTTTAGCCAAAGGAGTTGAGGTGGTGGTGGTAACACTTGGCAGCAAAGGGGCGCTCGTAGTTACCTCAGAAATCTGCGAACTAATCCCGGCCTATCAAGTCGAAGCAGTGGACACTACCGCTGCAGGAGATTGTTTCAACGGAGCCCTGGCGGTTGCACTATCCGAAGGTGCCGGACTGGCAAAAGCCATCGGATTTGCCAACAAGGCAGCCTCCCTATCGGTAACCCGGATGGGCGCTCAGGCATCTGTGCCCTACAGGAATGAAATTGATTTTAATTTCTAAAATACGCAGGATGAAAAATAATTCCGTCCTATTCATGTTGTTGTGCACCTGTATCTTTCTGTCGTGCACTCCTCCACCCAAAAAGAGTCCTTCGTTTCCCGTGAAAATAATCCTTGATACCGACATTGGTCCAGATTATGACGATGTAGGTGCCATGGCCGTTTTGCATGCCTTGACCGACAGCGGGAAGGTTGAGATCCTTGGAACTTTTGCCAGCAATAAGGATTCTTTGGTCGTCCCGACCATTGAAGTGATGAATACCTGGTTCGGGAGACCTGCTATCCCGGTAGGGGCTCCAAAAACCAAAGGCGTCAGCATGACCGCTTCCCAGCACTGGCCCGACTCGGTCGTTGCAAGGTTTCCCCATCAGACGCGCTCAACAGGTGAAGCACCCGATGCCGTCACACAATACCGTAAGATTCTTGCTTCACAGCCCGATCATTCGGTGACCATCGTCAGCATCGGATTTTTGACCAACCTGGGGAATCTGTTACAGTCTCAACCCGATCAACTCAGTCTGTTGAACGGAACTGACCTGGTCTTCCTGAAGGTCAAAAAACTGGTCTCCATGGCCGGCCAATTCCCATCCGGTAAAGAATTCAATGTTTACATGGATTCCACAGCTTCCATCGATTGCTTCAGTCACTGGCCAACCGACATCATTTTTTCAGGATTCGAAATTGGCGAAAAGGTAAAAACCGGTCTGGAACTGGTTAACCAACCCTGGAAGGACAACCCGGTCAGAGAAGCCTTCCGCATTGCGCTGGCCGGTTCGCAAGAAGACCACTACGGCAGGATGAGCTGGGACCAAACAGCGGTTCTGATTGCTATTTACGGCACTGAACCATTTTTTTCTACCGTGAAGGGGACCATTCAGGTTCATCCGGATGGCAGCAACGGCTGGAAAGATGATCCTGCCGGGAAACACACCTATGTTAAGTTCAAAATGACTCCGGATAGCATCGCTCATTTCATCGAAAAAAGGATGATGCAATGGCCGGTGAGAAAAAAATTACAGATTAAAAATTAAAAATTGTTGGTATTTTTCATTCGTATCGATCTAAACCATCTACCTAAAAATAAACTGCACCTCTCTACTAATTTGTAATTTGTTAACCATCTGATATTATGAAAACTATACCTTATATCGCATTCATACTGATTGGAGCAATAACTTCCTGCGTTAAGCCGGATCCTTCAATGAGAACAATTACACCGGAAGTCCTTAAGGACAAGATCGCCGGTGGCTGGGCCGGAAAAATGCTCGGGGTAACCTACGGCGCGCCCACTGAATTTCATGCGCTGGGCCGTACTTTTGACGACTCAATCAACTGGGTCCCGAAGGATGCAATCGGTTCGCTGACCCAGGATGACCTGTATGTTCAGCTTACTTTCCTGATGACCATGGACGAGTACGGCATCAATGCTCCGGCAAAAAAATACCAGGAGCTGTTTGCCAAGGCTGGCTATATGCTCTGGCATGCCAATTGTCAGGCCAGGAAAAACTATTACGACAGCATCTTTCCTCCCCGCTCTGGAGCTCCGGAATTCAATTTTCATGCCAACGACATCGATTTCCAGATCGAGGCGGATTACATTGGGTTCATGTCGCCCGGCATGCCCAACAGCGCACTCAAACTGGCCGACAAAATCGGCCACATCATGAATTACGGTGATGGCGTTTATGGCGGTGTTTTTCTCTCATCTCTTTATGCGGAGGCATTTTTCGAGAAAGATCTCCGCAAAATCGTTGAAAAAGCGTTGTGCTCTCTTCCTGCCGAATCCGACTACGCGAAAATCATTCGGGATGTACTCCTGCTTAAGGATAAAAACCCAGCAGACTGGCGTGCAGTCTGGAAAGCCATCGAGGGGAAATGGGGGAAAACCCACATCTGTACGGCCGGAGAAGCCTTTAATATCGATGCCAAATTCAATGGCGCCTTCATTGTCATCGGCCTGTTGTACGGGGATGGCGACCCTTTGAAAACAATGGAAATTACCACCCGCTGCGGGCAGGATTCCGACTGTAACCCATCCAATGGAATGGCCATCCTTGGGGTGATCAACGGTTTTAGCGGTCTGCCCGATCCAATGAAAAAAGCAGTCAGCAAAATGCAGGACTCCCTGTTTATTTTCACCAACTACTCTTACCGCAAAGCGGTTGACAACACTTACAAATATGCTGTCAATCATATTATTGCCGAAGGTGGCACGGTGACACCTGAGCTGATCAGCGTAAAAATTCAACTACCCGTTTCCGCCCCGCTGGAAGTAAGTTTTCCGGGGATGGTCCTGAGCGAAAAGGTCTCCATCTTCAACGAAAAGCGGTGGAAGCTTTCCGGTAATTGGCAAACCCTGCAATTGCCCGATGAAAATACGGCCGTGAAAGCCAGACAGGCAAAATTTGCAGGCAAAAAAGGAGATGCCATTGAATTCGCCTTTGAAGGAACCGCCATTTCTCTGGAAGGAAACTGGAAAAAAGACGCCGGTAAGGCAGAACTCTATATCGACGATAAGTTGCATTCCACTTTCGACACCTATTTTTACTACAACAAACAGGAACAAACACCCATCAACATCTGCCACGCACTGCATTTAAATCCGGGAAAGCATACATTGAAACTGGTGGTTACCGGCGACAAGAAACCGGAATCTCTCGATAGCAGGATTTACGTGAGTGATGCGCTGGTGTTTAATGAGAAATAATTCGACATGAGAGTATGAGACGATGAGAAGGTGAGAAAATACGAGGGGAAGGCTCATGCTTCGATTAAACCCCGGCAGGGGTTACCCGTGGATACCCCCCGGTGGAACCGGGGGGTGGAATGACGGAATAGCACCGTCCGCGAACAAATATTCGATATGGCTATTACCTCCGGATCGGACGGAAGGGAACAAGTCAAACCAACAGTAACTGAGTATTATTGAATGATGAATAAAACCCTGAAAGAAAGCAAATGAGAAATACGTTTCTTTTGACAGAGAATTCCAATGTGATCATTCTTAAGATGATCAAATCCTCTTTGATTGTTATCATCCTGACTCTGTGCCTTGCATTCCTCAACCATTTTTCCACGAACATCTTGTATATTCTCCTTTCATTGGCATTGTTCGGATTAATCTCTTTGCTGATATTAAGAAGCTACAAAATCGTTGGTAAAATAACGTTTGAGACGAACCAGATTGTAATTGATAAGAACAACCAGACCATCCAATTGCCATTCCAAAAGATATCAGGCGTTAAATTTATCTTACATGGCCGAAAAAGAAGGAGTTACGGGCCTGTTATCTATGCACCCATTGGCATGAATATGGCAAACGGAACAGGAAATATAGTCGAGATTGGAACTGATGAAAACAGGTATAAACTGAACCTCTTCCTGCAAAATTCGTGGGATGAAAATTCACTGGAATTCCAGATCAAAAGACTTGCCGACTCCGGACTCAAAATTGAAAAACGAAAATTGCCTTCCATTCTGGGCGACAACATCTAATACTTTAATATCCAATCCTTCAAAATATTAACCTCAGTTATTCACAACCAACTAATCATCTAAAATTAACGCAACATGTACATCGTCGAAAGTTACACACTGGCCGTTATCCTCACATTTGTGACCATGCTTTGCTGGGGTTCGTGGGCCAACACCCAGAAACTGGCCGAAAAATCCTGGCGTTTCGAACTCTTTTACTGGGATTATGTCATCGGTATTGTATTGATGTCTTTGCTGTTTGCTTTCACCCTGGGCAGTTTTGGCGAACAGGGACGAGGTTTTCTTGCAGATCTGAAACAGGCAGATCCGGCCAACCTTTCAAAGGCACTTTTAGGAGGCATCATCTTTAACGCTGCGAACATCCTTGTCGCAGCCGCCATCGCCATCGCAGGCATGTCTGTGGCTTTCCCGGTAGGGATTGGCATTGCCCTTGTACTGGGTGTCATCATCAACTACATGGCTACTCCCCAAGGCAGTCCGGTGTGGTTGTTTGCAGGTGTAGGACTTGTAACGATTGCCATCCTGCTGGATGCTATTGCTTACAGAAAGAAAGCTTCGCAATCGAGGAAAGTCCCGACCAAGGGAATCGTCCTCTCGCTTGTGGGAGGTGTATTGATGGCCCTTTTTTACAGGTTTGTGGCCAGTTCGATGACAGATGATTTTCTCCAGCCCAAAGCAGGTTTCCTGACTCCCTATACGGCAACTGTGTTCTTTGCAATCGGCGTGCTGGTGAGCAATCTGTTCTTGAATACAATTTTGATGAAGAGACCATTCGAAGGAGTACCAGTTAGCTATGCCCAGTATTTTAGGGGAGGACTGAAAGAACACCTGACAGGTATTCTGGGAGGCATGATCTGGTGTGTGGGCATGTCGCTGAGCATTATTGCTGCAGGCAAGGCTGGATTTCCCGTCTCCTATGGTTTAGGGCAGGGTGCGACCCTTATCGCAGCTTTGTGGGGAGTATTTATCTGGAAAGAATTCAAGGGCTCAAAAGGCACCTCCGGACTACTGGCGGCCATGTTCCTCCTCTTCGTGGTTGGAATCGGATTGATCATTTACGCAGGAAGTCACTGAAGAAGACTAAAGGCAAAAGTGGGAACTCCTTAAAGTTGTGCTTTAGTAAAGATCATAATTGTATAAGCTCAGTCTTCTTTTCACAAAAACTGATTACAGCCAACCTCTTATCTCAAAACACAACTTTAAGGAGTTCCCACTTTTGCCTTTTTACTTTTTACTTTTGCCTTTTTTCCCAAAAAAAAAGAGGGTATCCAATGGACACCCTCTCTTTTTTTGTTCGAAACTTGCTTTATTTAAGCTTGTTTTACGTTTACGGCGATAAGACCTTTTCTTCCGTCTTGTAATTCGAAAGTTACATGGTCGTTTTCTTTGATTTGATCGATCAATCCTGTTACGTGTACAAAGTACTCATTTTGAGACTCATCGTCTTTAATAAACCCAAATCCTTTTGTTACATTAAAGAATTTGACAATTCCTTTACTCATTTGTTATAATAATTTTAATTCGTTTCAAAGGTAATATTATTTCTCACAATACATTAACTTGCCTGAAGTCGCAAAGTACTGATTTTTTCAATTTTTTCTGTGGCGAACTCCGGAGTGATCACCATGCTGGTTCCTCCCTCCGACGGCATGTCAAACATGGCATCAATCATGATGGTTTCGCAGATGGATCTTAACCCGCGGGCGCCCAGTTTAAATTCGATGGCCTTGTCGACGATCACATCGAGTGTCTCTTCCTGGAATTCAAGTTTAATCCCGTCCATCTCAAACAATTTATGATATTGTTTAATGATCGAGTTTTTGGGCTCAGTAAGGATTCTCCGCAGAGAATCTCTGTCGAGCGGCACCAGATAAGTCAGAACCGGCAAACGACCTACAATCTCAGGTATTAATCCGAAAGCGCGCAGATCCTGTGGTGAGACGTACTGAAGAAGATGATCCCTGTCGATTTTCCCATGTTCGGCGATGGCTTTGTATCCGACTACTTTGGTATTCAGCCTTAGACCAATTTTTCGTTCGATACCTTCAAAAGCGCCTCCGCAGACGAATAAAATATTTTTGGTGTCTACCGGAATCATTTTCTGTTCAGGATGTTTTCTGCCACCCTGTGGTGGCACATTGACGATGGCTCCTTCCAGCAACTTCAACAAACCCTGTTGAACACCTTCGCCCGAAACGTCACGGGTAATGGACGGATTGTCACCTTTACGGGCAATTTTATCGATTTCATCAATAAAAACGATGCCCCGCTCCGCAGCCTCCACATTATAATCAGCTGCCTGTAACAATCGTGTGAGCAGACTTTCAATATCTTCCCCCACATAACCGGCTTCAGTCAATACCGTCGCATCCACAATCGTGAAAGGAACATGAAGCATCCTTGCAATTGTTTTGGCGAGCAAGGTTTTTCCTGTTCCGGTAGGACCAACTAGTATAATATTTGACTTTTCTATTTCAGTACCATCCTCATCCACCTTTTGGTTCAATCTTTTGTAGTGGTTATAGACCGCTACGGAAAGAATTTTCTTGGCATCATCTTGTCCGATTACGTACTGGTCAAGAAATGCTTTGATCTCCTTGGGTTTTTTCAACTCCACTCCCTTCAGGTCGAAGCCTGCATTTTTCTTGAATTCTTCCTCAACGATCGAATGAGCCTGTTCAATGCAATTTTCGCAGATATGGCCTTCCATCCCAGCGATCAGTAACTGAACTTCTTTCTTCTCACGTCCGCAAAACGAACATCTGTCAACTTTCTTCATTTCCAATTTATTAATGACCGGCAAAAAGTCAGATTATTTTTTCTGACGAATCAGAATTTCGTCGATCATGCCATATTCCTTAGCCTCTTCAGCTGTCATCCAATAGTCTCTGTCTGAATCTTTTTCCACTTTTTCGAGCGATTGTCCCGAATGGAAAGCAATGATTTCGTAAAGCTCTCTTTTCAGTTTCATGATTTCCCGGGCAGTGATCTCAATATCAGACGCCTGCCCCTGGGCTCCACCCATCGGCTGGTGGATCATAATTCGGGAATGCTTCAGCGCCGAACGTTTTCCTTTCGCACCGGCAGTCATCAGCACTGCGGCCATCGAAGCAGCCATCCCAGTACAAATTGTGGCAATGTTGCAGTTGATGTACTGCATGGTATCATAGATTCCAAGACCGGCATGCACTGACCCCCCCGGCGAATTGAAATAAATCTGGATATCCTTGCCCGGATCAGAAGATTCGAGAAAAAGAAGTTGTGCCTGAATGATATTGGCCACATAATCATCAATGGCAATCCCCAGAAAAATGATTCTATCCATCATTAATCTGGAAAAAACGTCCATCTGTGCGATATTCATCTGACGCTCCTCGATGATGGTCGGTGAGATATAACTGGCATGTACAGACTCAAACTGGTGAAGGGATAAACTACTAATTCCCATCTGTTTTGTCGCAAACTTGCGAAATTCATCACTTTTTAGGCTCATAATTAAATGATTTTAAAATGAAAAAACTTTGTAAAAACCGAACCCATTAATTCCAATAAAAAATCAAAGGGTTCGATCTACAAAGTTATTAAAATACCCCTTCCAATTGAACATTGGAGAGATATTCTCTTCAATACATGTTGCTATTTCTCAAAAAGGTCGTCGAACTCTTTCTGGCTAACCGTTTTCACATTCAGTTCGGCATTGGCTTTGACAAAATCAAGCACCATGCTCTCCGATTTTTTCTCGACCAGACGATGACGCTCTTCTTCGTTTTTCAGGATGGATTTGGCATAATTGTCCAGATATTCTTCAGGTACATTGAACATGCCATACTGGCGGAACTGCATCAGCGCGGTTTCTTTGGCCAGTTCAGTAACATCAGCTTCAGTGACATGCAGATGATTGTCCTTGGCCATACGGCTCTTGATCAGGGTCCATTCCAAATCTTTCACAAAATGGGAGAACTCTTCATCCACCTGTTCCCTGGTGATATTCTCGTTGGAATAGACCAGCCAGCGTTTCAGAAATTCCTCAGGCAATTTCATGCTCACATAATTGGTGAGAGCTTCCTTGGTATCGATCAGAAAGCGGTATTCGGTTGAATATCCCAAATTTGACTTCAGGTCTTCTGCTATTTTTTCCTTGAATCCCTCAACAGTTGTCACATCCGTAACTCCGCCAAGTGATTTTTTGAACATCTCTTCGTTCAGTTCGGCAGGAATAAAGGTATTCACTTTTGAAACCGTCATTTCAAAATCAGATGTGATTAATTCCGCCTGATCTTCCTCCACCTTAAGTACCTGTTTCAGGTAATGATGGTTTTCAAAAGCAGCCTTGGGATTAAATTTGAAAGTATCGCCGGCTTTTTTGCCGAGCACAATTTTTTTATCCTTTTTACCTGTTACCATCTGGATGGAGACCTGTGCTTCTTCTGCATGGATTCCTCCTTCAAGCACTTCGCCATTTTCGTCGAGTTGTTTCAGACTCCCAACCAGATTATCTTTTTCTCCGGAAACTTCTGCATCAACGTAAGTGCCAAAACGGTTCTGAAATGCCTCAACCTGGTTGTTAATCATCGCATCATCGATGGCGATTTCATAAAGCGGCAGTTTGCCGATCTTCTTGAAATCGATATCTATAACAGGCGCAAGTCCTAGGTCAAAAACAAATTCGAAGTTCTCATCGTGGTCGAAATCGATCGGTTTTTGCTCGGTCTCATTGGGCAGAGGTTCACCGAGAATCTGAAGATTCTCCTCACTGATGTACCTGTTTAATTCGCTGCCCAGCTGCTTGTTGATCTCTTCGGCAAGAACTGCTTTTCCATACATTTTCTTGATTAAACCAGCGGGCACCATTCCCTTGCGGAATCCGGGCATGTTGGCCTTTTTCCTGTAATCCTTGAGTGTTTCGTTGACCGTAGCTTCATAATCGCTCTTCTCAATGGAGAGTCTGATTACCGCATTCAGCTCGTCGATGTTTGTTCTGGAAATATTCATACGTATATAATTTGTTTTTTAACTGCCGTAAAGAATTTTCATGATCCAATTTTCATCCCTTCCGGTGTTCTGAAAATCATGTCAATTGCTTGTGAATATCTATTGAGTTTATATTTCGCCAACTTAAAAAACCGCCTCTTATACCGGAATCGGAAAGGCGGTTTTCATTTTGTGCGGACGAAGGGACTCGAACCCCCACGCCTCTCGGCACCAGATCCTAAGTCTGGCACGGCTACCAATTACGCCACGTCCGCATTTTTTCGAGCTGCAAATATACGATAATTTTTAATTCGGCAATTTTATAATTTGACTATTCGAGAATGGTTTTAACCACTAAGCTTGCGAAAGGTAGCACAATGGACTCAAAATAAATCTCAGAAGCCTAGTCTCTCAGTTTCTCAGCCCCCCACTTCGACAGGCTCAGGGACCGGCGATTACACCAGATTAAGAAACCCTTCGGCAAGCTCAGGGAGCATCACAGTCGCTTGCTCTCAGTCTTCAAGTCTCATGCTTTCTCTTTCACAAGGTCGAATCATCGAATTGCTGAATTGCCAAATTCTTTACCTCGTCGCTTGGCAGGGTCTCTCCATCGATGTTCTCAGTCGTGTCGTCACTGGCTTCCACAACTTCCTCTTCAGTCGGCTCTTTGCGTACCGGTCTTCTCAGTTCAAAATTCTGACCCAGATAGAGTCTGCGTACTTCATCGTCGGCAGCGAGATCCTCCGCTGTGCCGCTATTCAGAATATTCCCATCGTACAGGAGATAGGATCTGTCTGTGATTGACAGCGTTTCGTGCACATTGTGGTCGGTAATCAGAATACCTATGTTTTTATCTTTCAGTTTGAATACAATCTGCTGAATATCTTCTACGGCTATCGGATCCACTCCGGCAAAGGGCTCATCCAGTAAAATGAAAGCCGGATTGATGGCGAGGCATCGTGCGATCTCGGTGCGTCGGCGCTCACCTCCGGAAAGTTGAATCCCAAGGCTTTTCCGGATATGTGTCAAGCCAAATTCAGCTAGCAATGATTCTAATTTTTCACGCTGATATTCTTTGGGGAAATCGGTCATTTCCAGGATCGAACGGATGTTGTCTTCTACACTCATCTGCCTGAATACAGAGGCTTCCTGTGCAAGGTAGCCAATTCCGAGCTTGGCTCTTTTGTAGACAGGAAATGATGTTATATCTGTATCGTCCAGAAAGATCTGACCTCCGTCGGCTTTGATCAGGCCAACTATCATGTAAAATGAGGTGGTTTTCCCTGCACCGTTCGGACCAAGCAACCCAACAATTTCACCTTGTTGCAACTCGATCGAAACGCCCTTCACTACCGTCCGGTTGCGGTATTTTTTGACAATGTTTTCTGCTCTTAATCTCATTGGTTTAAAATTTGTTTTTCAAAGGCCAAATGGAATTCGCAAGGTTAATAATCATCTCTTTTGGTGATAGTTGCTCCGGCACATCAGATGCACTTGGATCAGGCTTCCAGCAGATCGGGATCTTTCCTCCTCTTTTCAACAATCCTGGCCATCAGTATCCCGAGTTCATACAAAAGTGCCAGCGGACCTGTGACAATCAACATACTGGTAGCATCCGGCGGCGTAATAATTGCTGCGAGACAAAGCAGGATAATGAA
Organism: Prolixibacteraceae bacterium; assembly: GCA_037129695.1. Lineage (GTDB taxonomy): Bacteria > Bacteroidota > Bacteroidia > Bacteroidales > Prolixibacteraceae > CAINVV01. The sequence goes on along the minus strand of JBAXUL010000059.1, from coordinate 818 downwards.
TGCATGCTTGCGGTACCTTTTAAAAAACGAACTGCTTGCCAAACCAACCTTGCTGAGAAAAAACATGACAATGGGCAGTTCGAAAACGATACCACTTCCTAATACGATGGTACTTACAGAACTGATGTAGGAAGTAAGATTAATTTGATTGAGAACCTCTTCGCTCACCTGATAACTGCCAAAAAAGTGGGTGGTAAGCGGAACAATCAGATAATAACCAAAACAGATTCCCAACAAAAAAAGCAGTGAACTGTATACAACCGCTGAAGTGACATGTTTTCGTTCATTTTCATAAAGTGCAGGACGGACAAACCGCCAGAACTCCCACAATATATAAGGTATGGAAATGATAATTCCGCCGATGATCGCCAGGTTAAGGTGCATGGTAAACTGTCCGGCTAAATCAATATTGATTAACTGAAAAGGTTTGGTATTAATTGCCAGATCGGGGGAGCTAAACCTCTCAGCCATCCACCCGAAAAAACGGTTCGTAGCAAAACCAGGGTTTCTGGGAGCCAGAATGATTTGATCAAAAACAAATTGCTTGTTGAGAAATACGAAAACCCCGCATATTAAAACAGCAGCTGACGCACGGACCAGGTGCCAGCGGAGTTCTTCAAGATGCTGAAGGAATGACATTTCAGTTCCTTTTGAGCTGCTTCCGCTTTTGGTTTTAGATGAATTCGATATTTTATCCTGGTCTGCCATGAAAATTCGGAGTAATTAAAAAAATTCGTCGCAAATATACGATTCTTTACCCATATGACTAAAAATTGATGGCATTTTGTGATCAAAAGCGATTAGTCATTGGTAATCCA
>JBAXUL010000058.1:0-23947 GCA_037129695.1 Prolixibacteraceae bacterium | reverse complement strand
TAAAAAGGGGCGATCTGGTCTCTTTCATTGGCGGCATTGTCGGTTCATTTGAAAAATATGCCGAGGAAAAGGAGATTGAACTGAAATTCAATTCCCTGAAAAAAGAGATTGTTACCAATTTTGATGAAGACAAGATTGCCAAGATCATGAACAATCTTTTGTCCAATGCTTTCAAATTTACCGGCAAAGGCGGCAAAATTGCAGTCAATGTATCGCTTATTTTTGATGCGGAAGAGAATGAAACGGGTGATGAAATTTCCGGAAAAAGGATGATTGAAATTTCTGTCAAGGACACAGGCATCGGTATCGAACAGTCGAATCTTGAAAAGATATTCAACCGTTTTTTCCAGGTGGAGGAAAATTCGGCCCAAGCCGGGACCGGTATCGGGCTGGCGCTGACCAAAGAGTTGGTCAAACTTCACAATGGAAAGATTTTCGTCAACAGCAAACCTGGGAAAAGTTCAAAATTTACCGTTCAACTGCCGTACGAAGAGTTGAAGGCTTTTGAATCTGATGCTGAACTTTCTGACTCAGAAATGGCTGTTGGTAATATGGAAACTTCCTTGAATGAGGAGGCTGGAACTGAGTTGAGCAATGCAGGACAAAAGATCATGTTGCTGGTGGATGACAATGCGGATGTGCGATATTTCATCAAATCTCATTTCTCGTCAGGATTCCGTGTGCTGGAAGCCAAGGATGGGGTGGAAGGATGGAATTTGGCACTTAGCACGATCCCCAATATCATCATCAGTGACATCATGATGCCTGACATGGATGGCTTCGAATTCTGCAGGAAAATCAGGAAGGATGAACGAACATCCCATATTCCGATTATTCTGCTCACGGCTTTTGGATCCAGGGAGCATGAAATTGAGGGGCTTAGCGGAGGAGCAGACGATTACATCACCAAACCGTTTGATATGGTGATTCTGCAGACCAAAGTGGAAAATATTCTTTCTGTCAGGCAGTCTCTCAAGCAGAAATATTCACAGGAAATGCTGCTGCAGCCAAGGAATGTGCTGCTTAGTTCTCCCGATGAACGCTTTCTCCAAAAGGCCATCGATGCGGTTGAACGCAATATTTCAGATCCGGATCTTGATATCGACCGTTTCGCGGTAGAAATCGGCGTCAGTCGAATGCAGTTGTACAGAAAGTTGAATGCGTTGACCGAAATGACGGTCAAAGAGTTTGTACGGAATATCCGGTTGAAACGAGCCGCACAGATGCTGGTACAACAGAAGATGAACGTTTCGGAGGTCGCCTATGCGGTTGGATTCAGAGATTTGTCCCATTTCAGGAAGTGTTTCCGTCAGGAGTTCAATATGAGCTCCTCTGAATACATTGAGAAACATTTGTCTGATCAGAATTAGTCGAACAGTCACATCTTTCTGCATCAAACACAATCCTCTCCCTTTATTGTCTAAGTTGTTGTGATGCAATTGAATGCGACTTGCGTAAAGAGTTGAGCGCATAAAATTCACCCGTTTTTTGGTACGTTTAACCCGCTTGTGGTACGTCAGACCTCCCATTTTGATATGATTTTTTGCCCCTGCCGGGAAATGCCACGGTAGCTTTACCCTCGACTAAGCAAGGGAAAAAAATGGAAAAAATAACCAGGAAAATAAAAAGAGTGAACTGGATGATCATAGGCATGACAATCGTGCTGACCATCATTGTGACTTTTCTGATTATTTCCAGTTTATAATCCGTCTTGGCCAAAATTGAACTGACAAACTGACAAACATTTAGAATGAAGAAATTCGGGATATGGCTACCTGTTTTGTTGTTTATGGTTAATGTAATGGCAATACAGGCACAGACCACGAAAAAAGATGGTACCGCAATAGCTATTAAAATGGCTGAATCGGAAATGAAACAGTTTCCGGAGCCCTGGACCGTTGACTTTAATCCCAAGCCTGCATGGAATTACACCCAGGGTTTGATTGCCCAGTCTATGCTTATGGTTTGGCATGAAAGCAAGAATGAGGCATTCTTCAACTATGCCAGAGCATATGCCGACAAATTAATCGACGCATCCGGTAACATCGCAGGCTATAAAGTGGAAGAATACAACATAGATTGTATGAATTCCGGAAAATTCCTTTTTGAACTTTATACCCAAACCAAAGATGAAAAATATAGGAAAGCCATTGTCCTGTTAAGAGAACAGTTAAAATCGCAGCCGCGAACTTCCGATGGAGGTTTTTGGCACAAACAACGTTATCCCAATCAGATGTGGCTTGACGGCTTGTACATGGGTGCTCCTTTTTATGCCCAATATGCGAAGGTATTCAATGAGCCTGCTTTGTTTGATGATGTCGTCAATCAGTTCATTCTTGTTCACCAACACACTTACGACCCGAAAATAGGTTTGAATTACCATGGATGGGATGAGCTCAAGCAGCAAAAATGGGCTAATCCTCAAACTGGTTGTTCTCCGAATTTTTGGAGCAGAGCTGAAGGCTGGTATGCCATGGGCCTTGTTGATGTCCTTGATTATATTCCACAAAACCATGCCGGACGTGCCAAACTAATCGCAATACTCAACCAGGTAGCGACAGGAGTTATGAAATACCAGGATGCCAAAACAGGATTGTGGTATCAGGTTATGGATCAGGGCAATCGCGATGGGAATTACCTCGAAGCAACGGGCTCTTCCATGTTTGCCTATGCTTTACAGAAAGCTGTCCGGAAAGGCTACATCAGTAAAGACTACAAGGCTGTTGCATTAAAAGCCTATTCCGGAATATTGGAATACCTCATCAAAAATAACAGTGACGGAACAATTAGCCTGACCAAATGCTGCTCAGTAGCTGGTTTGGGCGGAACTCCCTATCGCGATGGTTCTTACGAATACTATGTTAAAGAACCTGTACGTGACAACGACCCAAAAGGCGTGGGGCCATTTATCATGGCTTCGCTTGAAATGAATAGGAAATAAATAAATAAAAGCAATACTCAAACTTAATAATTATCTATGATGAAAATGAAGCAAGGTTTTCTGATGAAGGTTTGTCTGTTAGCACTGATGGTTATCTTAGCGGGCGCTCAGCTTTACGCCCAAAAAGTAACCGGTAAAGTGGTTGATGAGACAAATTCGCCCATTCCGGGTGCAAATGTTGTGATTAAAGGATCCACCAATGGGGTAATAACCAATATGGATGGTGTCTATACAATTACTCCGGCTGATGGACAGAAGGATGTAATCCAGTTCTCATTTATTGGATATGACACCAAAGAGGTACAAATTAATGGACAGAAAGTAGTTAATGTACAACTAACAAGTGGTACCCTTCAAATTGAAGAGGTTGTTGCCATTGGTTATGGTACAGTTAAAAAACGCGATGTAACAGGTTCTGTTGCGTCTGTTACCGGTAAGCAAATTGCTGCTATTCCTGTTTCCAACGTGGCACAAGCCCTTCAGGGACGTCTTCCCGGTGTGAATGTAAGCTCTCAGGACGGAAGACCGGATGCGACTATTTCCATTCGCGTGCGCGGTGGAGGTTCCATCTCACAAAGCAACGACCCGCTTATTTTGATTGACGGTGTACCCGGCAACATCAGTGATGTTCCATCTGAGATGGTAGAAAGCATTGACGTACTTAAAGATGCCTCCTCTACGGCTATTTTTGGTGCACGTGGTGCCAATGGGGTAATCCTTGTTACAACCAAAAGGGGAAAATCCGGTGATGTTACGGTGAGCTACAGCGGTTATGGAAAATTCAATACCCCGACCGGATATCTGGCCACCTTGAACCCATATGATTATCTTTCCTTCAAATGGGGGTTGCTTGACACCTATTTTGGATCAACTTACACCACGCCATTCCAAAAGTTGTTCGGAATAGGTGGCTACACCGGTAGTAACTCGGCAGGCCTTGATGCATACAAAAATGTGGATCAATACAACATTCAAAAGGATGTGTATTTTAGTTCTTTCTCTCAGAACCATGACCTGACCATCACGGGTGGAACTGACAAAACAAAAGTTATTTTGGGATTGGGCCACCTCAATGAAGATGGTATGAAATTGAACTCCTTTTCCAAAAGAACAGTAGCATCGCTCAAGTTGGATCAAAAAATAGGTGATAAACTTAACTTTAACCTGGACTTGCAGTACACAGATAAAAGTGCAATGGGCAATGAAAGCACAACGAGTGGATACGGTTCATCTCTCTCCGGATCCTATCGTTTTCGTCCGATAGCTAAAAGCAGCATTAAAGGTGACCTCGCATTTCTGGGTGATGCATCCATGGGCGAAGAGCAGTCTGTCATGGATGATATGTACAATCCGGTAAATGTGATCAATGACCGTCAAAACCTGTTATCAACACAGACGATTCGCAGTACGGCAGGTTTGAACTGGAAAATATTCAAAGGTTTAAACTATCATACAGAATTGACCCTGTCACGCAATTATACGCAAAATAAAATTTGGAGAGGTCCTACACCTGCAAGCAGTAACGAGGTAAACTACAAGAATAGTGATGGAACACTTCAATTTGCCGGCGATGCTGATTTTAGAAAGAATGAGGCAAAATCTTTACGATGGGTGAACACACTGGCTTATGAATTAACACTGAAAGAGATTCACCGGCTCAGTTTTTTGGCCGGTCAGGAAATTACCAACTCGGGTGGAACCAGCATGCGCATCTCAGGACAGAAATATCCTGCCAATTTCACCATGGATAATGCATTCGCGATGATCTCGCAATATGGTGCAAACCTGGTAGTAGCATCGGGTGTCAATACACCGAGCCGTATACAATCTTACTTTGGTAGGGCAAATTACTCGCTTCTGGACAAGTACATGTTTGCTGCTACTTTCCGCGCAGACGGTTCTTCCAACTTCTCTCCGGAACATCGATGGGGATACTTTCCTGCCGGTTCCATTGCCTGGCGCATGTCGCAGGAGTCTTTTATGAAAAGCATGAAAAGTATTGATGATTTGAAACTTCGCGTATCTTATGGTGAAGTTGGAAATGATGCCATCAGTGCCGACCAGTGGTCGCAATTGTGGGCAGCTTCTACCGACACGCGTTGGCAGTATGGCCTAAAAGGTGTACTTCAGCCATCTTACGACCTGGCTTCTGCTCAACTGGCCAACCGCGATTTAAAATGGGAAACCACCATTACACGCAACATCGGTCTTGACTTCTCGCTGTTTAAACATATTTTGACTGGTACAGTAGACGTATACCAAAATACCACAAAAGACTTGTTGATGCTAGCCGACATTCCTTCCATCACCGGATTTACCGCCAGCTACGCCAATATTGGGCAAACCAGCAACAAAGGGGTGGAAATTTCATTGACCGGCACAATCTTAAGGAACAAGGATTGGAACGTTTCGGCAAGTGCAAACATCAACTTTAACAAGGGCAACATCGATAAACTGGCAGATGGAATGCAAAGCGCGTATGGAACTCAGTTCCTGCAATCGGGAATTCCGAATGCTGACTACAAATTAGTGGTTGGCAAACCTGTAGGTATCGTCATGGGTTACCAAAGAGATGGCAAAGGATTTTACACACCCGAAGATTTCGATTTTGCCTCAGCTACAGGTGTATACACTTTAAAAGCAGGTATTGCAGATCTTGCAAAATCATTTATCTCCTATCGTGCCGGATTGGTTAACGGTGCTCAGCAGGCATATCCTGGTTTGCCGAAATTTGTTGATACGAACAAAGACGGCGTGATAGATGACAAGGATATGGTCGCCATCGGTAACACGAATCCCAAACATACAGGAGGTTTCAACCTCAACGCTGCTTACAAAAGCTTCGACCTGGGACTGTATTTCAACTGGAGCTACGGCAACGATGTGTACAATGCCAATAAATTGGCTGCGCTGTTTAACGGCAACAAAGGTGGTGGTCTCTACGGGAATAAGCTGGCAATTATAAAAGACTCCTATACGAATTACCAAATTCAGAACGGGAATCTGGTGAAACTTATCACGCCTGACCAGTTGAATGCCGCCAACGTAAATGCGACCGTGCCGTCGACCTTCCTGCAACAAGGTTATGTTTCTGATATCGGTATCGAAGATGGTTCCTACCTTCGTCTCAATACGGTGACCTTGGGCTATACTCTGCCAAAACTGGTCCTAAACACGATCAAGGTTAGTAACATGCGCATCTATGGGTCTATCTACAATGCATTTACCCTGACAGGTTATTCTGGACTTGACCCTGATGTCAATTCGAATCAAAACGGTAGTTCACGTTATCCGACTCCCGGACTTGACTGGGGAACCTATCCACGTGCCCGTCAGTTTGTGATTGGCTTAAATGTTACTTTCTAAATCGTAAAATGGAAATCATCTTTAAAGAAAAACAATCATGAAAAAAATAGTAATCTATATATTTCTGGCACTGTTACCGTTGATGTATACGGGGTGCAAAGACTATTTGGATGTAACAAATGCGGGACAGTCCGACGATAACTTTGTGATGTCTAGTCCTGGCGAGGCATTTAAAGCACTATCTTGGGTTTATGCTGAATACCGCCAAAATGCTGCAGCCGGAGGAAACTACAACTGGCAGGATCCGCTCGGATCCGATGCTGAATATTTGAGCGAGTATCCTTCTGTAAATAATGGAATTGCAAGGATGCAACCGAGTGCAACAACTGTAAATGCCGATATGGGGCTGTTCAACAGTTTAAACGTGGCGCTTGCACGCGCTACCCGCGTTGCCAATTTAATTGAAGCTAAGGCTGAATATAAGGCCGATGCAGCTGGTAGCGTAGCCACCAACTGGACACAAATCTACGGAGAAGCTAAAACCTTAAGGGCTTATTTAGCCTGGGAATTGGTGCGCCATTTTGGTGATGTTCCTTATGGTTATGAAAACCAGGTTGTTTCGGACTATGAACTGACTTCGCGCTTCGTGATTATGGATAAGATTATAGCCGAACTCAAAGCCGTAGAAAGTAAAATGTTTGTATTGGGGCAAGGCGGAATTACAGCGGAACGAATCAGCCGCACTTTTGCCAATGCGCTGATCGGTGAAATCGCGCTTCATGCAGGAAGCTGGCAAACCATTCGCACAGATATCAAGGGTTTGTATGGTACTGTACAGTTCGTCAACAAGGGTGCTGATGACGCTACATGTGTCTATGCCCGTCGTGCAGATTATCTTGATTATGTCAAGGTGGCTGAGCAGTACCTGAATGTAGCTGTAAATGTCCAGAATGGAACAGCCAAATTGATTACATCCGATACCAGGGCAGTCAATAATCCTTTCCAAAAACATTGGCAAGAGGTTAACTCAAGGCGAATCAGCCAGGAATCACTCTTTGAAATAGGTTGTGTAGCGGGTATCGGTAACAGCGAATTTGGTTACAGTATGGCTCGTCCCGGCTCCAATAGCTCCGTCAACTCCTACTTGAATACTTTTGCTGCCATCCGAATTGTGCCTTCTTTTTTCTACAATGGTTACGAAACCGGGGACATGCGTCGTGACGTAAGTATGGTTGTAACAGGTAGCAACGCGGCCACCGGCCAAGAAAACATTATTCCTCTCGGAGTGGGTACACGTATTGGTGGTGGTGGTCCAAGTACCAACAAATGGGACAAAAACAGGGGAGACGTACCTTTGTACGCCAATGCAACCTTCCGTTCTTCAGGTATAAACTATGTTATTATGAGAATGGCGGATGCTATGCTTTTACTTGCTGAAGCGAAAGCAATCTCAGGAAGCGATGCTGCAGGTGCAATTGCTTTGGTCAACCAAATTCGTACAAGAGCCTTTGGCAATACATTAAAAAACTTATCAGGACTCTCTGGTGATGCTTTGCTGGATGCCATCTATAATGAGCGCAAATTGGAACTATTGGGTGAAGGAACAATTCGCTGGGACATGATTCGTTCGGGTAAATTCAACGAACGAGCCATCGCGATCCGCAAGGAAATGGTAGATATGACTGCTGGACTTCAAACAAACGGATTTTATACCTTCCCAAGTGGCAGAACCATTTCCAATTATATCTGGACCAAATTTGTTCAGGTGGGTGGTGCTGTTGCAACTGTTACACAAACACCTGTTGATACGGATCCGGCACTGTACCCGGGTTGGCGCGGTATTTACAACTGGGGGGTTGCTGCCTACACGACTACTGCAAGAAATTTGGCAATCAAAGGCTTGTATAATTACATTGATCCAAATGGAGCAGAGGCAAAGCAATTGGTAACGGATGGTTATACAAGGGTTAACTGGGGTATCACAGTGTGGAGTGATGCCAATGCCAAAGCAATGTTAAACGCTTCTATTCTGGATGGCGTTGTCGGCCGCGAAACCAGCGCACCCCGCTACTTCCACCCGATGCCTCTTACGGTTATTGACCAATCGAAAGGTAAGGTGACGAATGGTTACGGATTGCCTAATAAGTAATTGTCGTTAAAAAAGTTATGAAGAAATTAGAATAACCCGTCCGATTGCGGACGGGTTATTTAATTCTTAGTCAGCACAAAACAATAGCACTAATTTTTTGATATTGGAAGCATGCATTGGAATATGAACAAATCAAAACTTCTGATACTGATCTTCTTTTTGACCTCTGTTGCCTGTTTTGGTCAACCTGTCGGACAGGATGTTTCCTCCAAAAAATCCAAATCAACGACATGGATTCTCAGCGACTTTCTTCAAGCAGGAAGAACAGAATTCAGAATTCTGGGAAAGCCGGAAATAGTAGTTTGCAAGTATGGGAATGCAGTGCAGTTCAATGGCGCTTCTGACGGGATATTTTTGGACCAGATGCCATTGGCCGGATTGAAGAAGTTTACCCTCGAAATATTGCTTTGCCCCGCTAAAGGAGGAAACTTTGAACAACGTTATTTTCATTGCGGAGAGGTGAAAGGCAATCGGGTGATGATGGAATTACGGTCGAATGCCACAGACTGGTACCTTGATGCCTACTTTAAATCCGGTGATCAGCAAAAAGCCTTGATAGAACCCACACTTACTCATCCGCTTGATCAGTGGGCTCATGTAGCTTTTGTAGTTGATCGTCATAAACAGCAGACTTTTGTCAATGGCCATAAAGAGTTGGAAAGCAAGATGGAATTTCAACCCTCCGAAAGTGGTAAAACCTCTGTCGGTGTACGGCAAAATGAGTTATCATGGTTTAATGGTGCGATCTATCAAATCAGAATCACCCCGAAAATATTAAAACCTTCGGAATTTTTTAAATATTGAAAATAGGATAACCCAAATGAGACAGCTATTACAGATAGTCATTTTCATCGTTCTTTTCAATTCACCGACAATTCTCGTCCATGCACAAAATAAGAATCTCTCCAAGGAGATTGAACAGACTATGCTGCGGGCGACTCAATTTATGGTGGAAAAGGCTGCCACAAACGGCGGCTATGTATGGTATTATATGCCCGATTTCTCCCGAAAATGGGGCGAAATGGAGGCCTATAAAACCATGATATGGCTGCAACATCCGGGAACGGTGAGCATGGGCCATCTCTTTCTGGATGCCTACCGCGCTACCGGGAATGAATACTATTATCAGGCGGCCACCAAAGCCGCCAACGCCATCATTTGGGGACAAAGTCACGAAGGCGGCTGGAATTACATGATCGATTTTGCCGGCGATCGCTCTATGAAACAGTGGTACGAAACCATCGGAAAGAATGGCTGGCGGCTGGAAGAGTTTCAGCATTACTACGGCAATTCTACTTTCGACGACGATATTACTTCCGATGCAGCCCGATTCCTGCTCAGAATGTACCTCGAGAAGATGGATCCTGCCTATAAACCTGCACTCGACAAAGCCATCGATTTTATCATCCAGAGCCAGTATCCTATTGGAGGATGGCCACAGCGGTATCCTTTGAAATATGATTTCAACAAACAGGGTCACCCGGATTATACCTCCTATTATACTTTCAACGATGACGTCATCTGGGAGAATATCCATTTTCTGATCCAGTGCTACCAGGTATTGGGGGAGGAGCGTTTCCTGGATCCCATCCGTCGCGGAATGAATTTTTACCTGACATCACAAGATGCCTGCGGAGCTTGGGGTTTCCAGATGAATCTCAATATGGAGACGACCGGAGCCAGAACTTACGAGCCGGCTTCCTTTATGCCGGCACCTACTTTCACCAATGCCATGCTGCTGCTCAAGTTTTACCAATACACTGGCGACAGAAAATTTCTTGTTCATGTCCCGGATGCCATCAAATGGCTGGAAACCACCAAACTGCCAGCCGCTGAAGTAGACGGTGGCAGAACCCACCCGACCTTTGTGGAGATGGGAACCAACAAAGCCATGTATGTGCACCGCAAAGGTTCAAATGTAAAATTTGGTACCTATTACGTGGATTACAACAGCAGTCACTTGTTGTCCCACTATGGAGGAAAACGACATGTTCCGGTGGAAGAGTTAAAGGAGGCATTTAACAGAATAGCTGCGTTAACCTTGGAAGAAGCTACTAAAGACTCCCCGATCAAACCAGAACAATTTACCGGAGCTGGTATTCCCCAGACATTTTATGACCTGAACCGGGATGCCTTCAAATATGTTCCCAAAGAGCAGGATTTAATTGAAATCATACATTCACTCGATAATCAGGGTAGATGGCTCACTAAGCACGCTTCCATTAGTAATCCTTACATCGGAGAGGGAAAGAAACAGGAGACAACCGACCAATTCGCTTCCACCAATGTTGGCGATGAAACGGATACATCTCCCTACCGGGATCCCTCAGACCAGGAATATATCTCTACCGGCGATTACATCAAAAACATGAATTTGCTGATCAATTTTGTCAAAGCAGTTAATACTGCCGGGAATATTGTGAAAGCTGAAAAAAAATAAACACCCGGCGCATAGCAGTCAGAAATCTAAATTAATCTCTCCATGGTAAAGAGTTTTTTGACATGCCTGATCCTCCTGTCTGTGATAGTTGGTAAGGCACGAGAACTTCCCCGATACAAGTCGCTGGACGCTGGTAACCCCATCGTTTTTGGCGGGGATTTCATTGTTTACCGGGGAGATACAGTGAAATTGGGTCCCAATGCTATTTTCGTGGATGGTCAATTCACGGAGACAGAAGCCGCCAAGTATCCATTTGTTTACAATTCGGTCAACAAGGCTGTTGAACATCTGAAGGATGGCTCCGCACAATCGCCCATGGTACTTTACCTGGCACCTTATGTTTACTGGATTGACAACCCGGATGATCCGGCGGTCAGGGTGGGCCAAAACGGGTCAGCTCCCTATGGAATGATCCTCAAATGTGAATGGCTGAAGTTTTACGGATTGTCAGATAAACCCGAAAATGTAGTTTTGGCCTGCAACCGGGGCCAGACCATTGGTTCGCAGGGCAATTTTACGATGTTCAAAATCTCTGGACAGGGGACGAGTTCCGAAAATGTCACTTTTGGGAATTATTGCAACATTGACCTGGAATTTCCGCTGAAACCTGAATTGAACCGGGGGAAAAGAGCCTCCGCCATTGTACAGGCCCAGTTGATCCATTGCGATGGCGACCATGTTTTGGCCATAAACACGAGGTTTGTCAGCCGCCTCAACCTCTGTCCGTTTTGGGGTGCCAAACGGGTACTTTTCGATCGCTGTCATTTCGAATCGACCGACGACGCCTTATGCGGTACCGGAGTATATCTGAACTGTACATTGGATTTCTACGGTTCAAAACCTTTTTACAACACAACGGGAACAGGTGCCGTGATGCTCAATTGCAACATTCGCTCTTTCAGCCACAGCGACCAGTTTTTCACAAAAGCTGGTGGACAGGTAGCAGTTCTTGACTCCCGGCTAACCTCTGAAACTTCAACCTACATGGGTTGGAGGGACCACCCTCCTGTGGAAACAAAAAACTACCAGTATGCCGTTTCTTTTAATGGAAAGTTCGTCCTGATTGGCAGCAAAGATCCCCAGTCAACCGTTGAAATGGAAGGAAAAGAGTTGCTCAATGCCTACCGTTTCATGGTGGATGGCAAGGTGATCTACAATATTTACAATCTGCTGAGCGGAAACGATGGCTGGGATCCGACGGGGATGGAACCAACCGTTCGGGCCGCAGAAAAAGCGCAGGGAATCCAACTGACCGGATTGCCGGTTCAGTTGCGGATTACTCCCTCCCGGGCAAATATAGAGACGGGTAAGAATGAGGTCAGGTTAACGGCCAAAGTGATGCGGTTCGGAAACTGTGAGCAAAATGGGATACCGGTTAAATGGTTTGTTGCCCCCGAGTCAGGCGCCTATGTGACACTGAAACCCAATAAAGACGGATCGGCCTGCGATCTCGTTCCCGTTAACAACAGCGATGAACCAGTGCAGGTAGTAGTTACTGCCACAACTGTTTCCGGCCTGGAAGCGGCATGCTCCATCAACGTTTCTCCTGCCAGGTTGGAGCCTCCGGTCTTTGCGTCACTTCCGGTAATTGAAGAAAACAGGAAACTGGGACTGCTCTCTGTAAAATACAAATTGGAGATGCATTATACCGACCAATCCCAAATTACCTGGTATCGCTGCACAGATGCGCAAGGAAGAAATCCTCTGGCTGTAGCAGTGTCTAGATCAAACCATCCCCTTTTCGACTATAAGCTGACCCCGGGCGATGCCGGCTATTTCATCAAGGTATCTGTAGCTTCCAAAAATCAGCGTTCTGATGCTGGAGAACCGGTTTCCTTTGTGACCGAACAAAAAATTTCTGCCAGGATGATTAAGATGGGTGAGCGCGAAATGGATACCGACTTTGCCAATTTCCCCACCTTCAACCAGCCAAAAATCAGTCAGGGTTTCTGGACATTAAAAGCCCTGGAGCCTTTTTTCACTGAACGGATGATCGCTGCCAACAAGGATCAGGATGCCTGGACATATGGTGTGGGTGTAGACGGCTCTGCCGATGCCGTAGGGTTTTATCAGACGCAAAATGCCAGTTTGCTGTATACGCCTGTTGGCAAGCATTTCGGGGATATGACGGTGACGCTGAATGTGGCGCCCAGCAAATACGAAGGGCAGGGGTTCAGCGTGGCCAACAGGTACATGGACCTGCTGATCAAATTTGATACAGAACACGGGACCGGTTATGCGTTGCGTTTGATTCGTACCACAAAATTCCACGATGCCATTGATTGTGTTTTTGTACGATATGAAAAGGGCAAGGTGTCGGAAATTAGCCAGTCCGTTTCGACCACCTGTTTCAGACCGGATTGTAAGATAACTGTCGAAGTAAAAGGGAATAAACTTACCGCACACGCCAGTTCACAGGCGAACTATTTTGAGGTCCCTGACCGGCCTCAAGTGGTCAAGGAAGTTAACATGATGACGGAGGTTGTTCCTTCTGAGTTTGGCGGATTCGGCATTCAATATGCCGGAGGTGCTCCGACCATGATCAAAAATTTGAAGGTAAAATGGGATCAATAATATTTATGTCATGACTGTCAAATTGAATTTTTTTTGTCTGATTATCCTGCTCGTCTCCGGAATGGGTTCCTTGTCGGCACAGCCGGGAAACAATGCGCTTCCCTGGCGGAACAACATTGCCTACAACTCCTACCTGATGAGGGAGGTGCACCGGCAGTACCAGCTTCGGCAGTCTGAGCTGACCAAGGCCCTCCATTCAGGAAAAGAAATGATCAGCTACCGCGATGGTGCAAGAGAGCGCTACCGGGATATTCTGGGCAGCTTTCCGGAGAAAACGTCGCTGAACGCAAAAGTGCTGAAGCATACCCAGCAAAAGGGATTCAGTCTGGAAACCATAATCTTCGAAAGCCTTCCCAAACGGTATGTGACCGCCAACTTATATTTGCCGCAAGGAAAGGGGCCTTTCCCTGCCTCACTCGAATTGTGTGGTCACGGAATCAGTGGCAAATCGGGTTCTGCAGAAGCTATTTTGATGGCGCTGAATGGCATCGCAGTACTGGTGGTCGATCCGATCGGACAGGGTGAACGCGTCCAGTTGCTCGACGAAAATGGCAAACCCGACACACGCGGTGCCACCACGGAACATACGCTGCTCAATGTAGGTTGCAATTTACTGGGAAGCAGTCTGGCCGCCTACGAATACTGGGACAACCACCGTGCCATCGATTACCTCGAATCCCGGTCCGATATCGACAAAAACAGGCTGGCAGCCTATGGCAGCTCCGGCGGCGGGACCCAGGTGGCCTATCTCATCGGCAGCGAAGATAGGCTGAAGGTGGCCTGTATCTGCAGCTATTTTACCCAACGGGAGCGGGTACTGGAGCTGAGCGGACCATCCGACGGATGCCAGCATATACCGGGCGAAGGAAACGCCCGAATCGAAATTGCCGATATGGTAACCATGTTTGCCCCCAAACCGGTATTGATTATGTCGGGATTGTACGACTTCGTGGATTATTGGGGTGCCACACAAGGATTCCGGGAGCTTCAGAAACAGTATGAAGTGCTGGGAGCAAAAAATTCGATCCAGCTATTTACGGCTGAGAGTGGTCACGGGATGCCGAAGGCAAAACGAGAGGCACTGACTTCCTGGTTTCGCACCTGGCTCTGCAGCGATGCCACACCGGTGCACGAAAATCAAATGATCCGGATAGCGGAGAAAGAGATGCTGTGTACGGAAACAGGTCAGGTAAATACGGCCTTTGCAGATGCCGTTACCATTCCAAAATACAACCTTGAGCTGGCAATGAAATTAGCCACCGAACGCAGCACATTCCTGCAGCAGCCGGAACCTGTTCTCCGGGAAAAAATATTCAGTCTGCTGGGTGTCGTGGAACCTAAGGACAAAATAACCGCAGAACCAACCGGTATGGTCAAAGGACGTACTTTCGACCAATATAAATACCAGCTTCTCCGGAAGGGCGAAATGCCTGTGCCTTGTGTGTTGGTTATACCAGAGAAGATCGCCCCGGCTGCGAAGGTGGTGATTTACCTGAACGAATCCGGGAAGGATTTGATTTTGAACGATGAGGCGACACTGATTAGCTTTGTCAACCAGGGGGATATTCTGGTGATGGCCGATTTGCGGGGATACGGCGAAACCGCCGATCCGATCGTCCAGAACGATGTCAAATATTGGAGCCGGGAATACAGGAATGCGATGATCAGCCTCCACATTGGTCAATCTATTGTGGGACAACGGGTGGTTGATGTGAGGACACTGGTAGATTTCATTGCAGCAGATAGCCGCTTTGCTGATCTTGCTATCAAACTGGTAGCCAACGGAAGCTACGGTCCGGTGGCCATCCACGCAGCTTTTCTGGATAAACGGATAGCCCAGACGGAACTTTCACATTCCATTAAATCTTACAACGAAATGATACAGAATGTTATGACACAGGATGCCTACACCAATGTCATTCCCGGTGTATTGAAATTTTACGATCTGAAAGACCTGGTGATGAAAGCCGGGAAGGCGCGGATTCAATGGATTGATTAAACCTATTGTGTAACATTGCGGCCTTTGCTAGATAGATTAATTGTCGCGCAAAGTTCGCCGGGTATCGCAAAGAGAAAAACAAAAAATAAGGATAAAGACAAGATGAAGATAAAATACTGGTTGTCGGTTGCATTGTTTTTGGTGATTTTGAATGGACCGGAAATTTCTTTCGCCCATTTTAAGACCACGCCTGCCTCACCCATTCACATCACGGATGAGGGGAAATTAATTTTCAAAATAGATGCGAAGGGCGACAGGGTTCCGGATTTTTCTTATTGCGGATACAAAGCCTCCGAAGCTCCCATTCCGGATGTGGCGGTAAAGGTGATTGTTCATGCGATGGCGGGAGACGCCACCGACCGGATCCAGGCAGCCATCAACTATGTCTCCTCGCTGCCGCTGAACCAGGATGGTTTCAGGGGTACTGTACTTTTGGGGAATGGTAATTTTACCATTTCAGGCGCATTAACCATCCGTGCCTCAGGCGTTGTCCTCCGCGGAAGCGGTTGCCAGCAAGATGGCACGCTGCTGATCGCTGCCGGTAACGACAGGGAGACGCTGATACGGATCACAGGCATTAACAATCGAAAAAAGGAGCCCTCTGTTCATTTGGCAGATCTTTATTTCCCTGTAAATACCACGATATTAACATTTAAAAACGGTCATTCATTCAAAGTCGGAGACAAGATCTTGGTCAATCGTCCCTCACCGCAGAACTGGCTGGAAAAGATCGGCGCAGACAAGATTGGAACCTATGTGGATTATACCCTGACGATGTGGACACCGGGCGACTTCGACCAGAACTGGGACCGGACAGTCGTGGCAACTACACCTGAATCCATCACGTTGGATGTGCCGCTTACCAACTCACTGGATCCTCAGTATGGCTGCGGTTCTGTCTCAAAATACTCCTGGAATGGACGTATCAGTAATACCGGAGTGGAAAATCTGCGTATGACTTCAACGTTTGATGTCACCAACGAAAAAGATGAAAACCACCGATGGATGGCCATCACCTTGGACAACGTGAGCGACTCGTGGGTCAGAAGAATCGTGGCCGAGCATTTTGTCAGTTCGGCAGTGGCGGTTTGGGAAACGGCTTCCCGGATCACGGTGGAAGATTGCAAATCCTTGTCGCCGGTGGGGGAGATGGGCAATTACCGCCGTTACTCCTTTCAGACACTGGGACAGCAGGTGCTTTTTCAGCGTTGCTACGCCGAATATGGCTACCACGCTTTCTCCGTTGGATTTACGACTCCGGGTCCGAATGCCTTCGTCCAATGTTTCTCCTACATGCCCATCGATTTCAGCGGAGCCATTGGTGGATGGTCTACCGGCATATTGTTTGACAAGATGACCATCGATGGGGGCATCATCAGTCTGGCCTATCTGGATGTGGATGGACAGGGTGGCGGCTGGAGTGCGGCCAATTCACTCTGCTGGCAATGCAGGGCTGCCCAGATCCGTCTGCCAGCTCCGCCGATGGCACAAAACTGGGCCTATGCCAGTTGGGCGCAGGGTTATGGTGATGGTCACCACGAACTGCAGCATACCTTTGTCAAGCCGGAGAGTATTTTTTATGCGCAGTTGGAAGCCAGAACAGGCAAAAAATCACCCGAAGAGGATAAGATACTGGTCTATGAGTCCCCTGAAACTATTGCGCCCACCGTAGAGATGGCTGCTGCCATGAGCAGGCGTTCCAAAACTCCGGACCTGATCATGGATGGCTGGATCGACCGGATGATCGCGCAATATCCGATCAAGTCGGATCTTTCTGCCGCCAAAACGCTGGAAGAAACGGGGTACAAACTTCCTGGTAAGGTTTACCTTAAAGGTCCGGCATTCTCCCTGAAAAACGGATGGATAGTCAAAGGCAACCAGGTGGTTACCGGCCGGAAGAGCCGCACTTCCTTGTGGCGTGGCACCACGCGGCCCTCTGAACTGGTGAAGCCGGCTGCCAACCTTGTTCGTTTTGTTCCGGGCAGAATTGGCCGTGGATTGACAGATGACCTTGATACCCTTACCAGCGATATGGTTCGGGATCGGGTGGTGGTAATGCAAAATTTCCCGGCACTCTGGTACGAACGGCGGCGCGACGATCATGCCAGAACGCGGCGTGCCAACGCGGAGGTTTGGGCTCCCTTTTATGAACAGCCATTTAGCAGAAGTGGCCAGGGAGAGGCCTACGACCGCCTGAGTAAATACGACCTGACCAAATGGAACAGCTGGTACTGGCTGCGACTGAAAAAATTTGCCGATCTGGCCGATCAGAAAGGTCTCCTGTTTATGGAGGAACACTACCTGCAGCACAACATCATCGAGGAAGGTGCCCATTGGGCCGATTATCCCTGGCGCACTGCCAACAACATCAACAACCTCGGATTTGCCGAAAATACGCCTTATTCTGGCGACAAGCGTGTGTTTATGGCGGTTGAATTTTACGATACTACCAACGTGGTAAGAAAAGAGTTCCATCGGAACTATATCCGCAAAAGCCTTGATAATTTCAAGGACAACAGCAACATTATCCACCACCTTGGGATGGAATATACCGGTCCGGTTCATTTTGTGGAATTTTGGCTGGACGTGATTGCCTCCTGGGAACAGGAGAATCACAAACATGTGATGGTCATGCTGCCTGGTACCAAAGAGGTGCAGGATGCCATCCTTTCGGATCCGAAAAGATCAGCTATAGTGGATGCGATCGATGTGATCCAGTGGCAATACCGCAGCGATGGTTCCCTTTATTCACCGGTAGGTGGAGTAAGCCTCACGGAAAGACAATATTTGCGGCTGGAAGAACCGGGCGAAACTTCATTTGATCAGATTTACAGAGCCGTGAACGAGTTTCATCAAAAATATCCCGGTAAGGCAATCACCTATTCCCGCAGAGGCGCCAAACTGGCCGACTGGGCTGTCTTCATGGGGGGCGGATCATTTGCCTCGCTGCCAGTGATCAAGGAGGAGCAGTTCTTTCGGGATGCTTCAGAAATGGGATGTCTGGACATGAAAAACCCGCAGACAAAACAGTATGCGTTGGGTAAAGCCGGAGTCGGATACATCTTGTTTGGTGAGTCCGGAAAAATAAGTGTGGATCTTACCGGGGATAAAAGCAGTTACCTGCTAAATTGGGTTAACCCCGCTAATGGAGAGATAACAAAGACTGCTGTGCGAGTGTCTGGAGGCAAAATTTCCAGTTTGGAAGCGCCTTTCAAGGGTGCAGCTGTGGCTTGGTTAGCCAAAAAATAAAGGGTCTGACAATTGGTATTTCAACTTAATTATAAAAAAGTGAAACGAGCATTAGGTATAGTATTTTTGATTGGTGCGGGACTGTTGGGTCTGTTGCTCAACCCTGCTGCAGGCAAATCTGTCGCAGCCACCAAAAATGGATTTCACAATCCGGTATTGGGCGGTGATTATCCCGATCCATCCGTTTTACGCGTGGGGAAAGATTATTACCTGACCAACTCCTCCTTCGATTACTATCCGGGTTTGCTGATCCTGCACTCGACCGACCTGATCCATTGGGAACGGATCGGTCATGCACTGAATATCAACGTGGGCTCAGTCTGGGCCCCTGACCTGGTAAAAATCAAGGATGTTTACTACATCTATTTTCCTGCCGGGAAGACCAACTGGGTTGTGACGGCCAAATCACCGGAAGGACCGTGGAGCGAGCCGGTGGATCTGAAACTTCACGGTTTTATCGATCCCGGCCACGTGGTTGGAGCCGATGGGACCCGTTACCTTTACCTTTCTCACGGATCGGTTGTTCAACTTGCCGATGATGGACTTTCCACCGTTGGTGAGCCAAAAAATGTGTACGAAGGCTGGCAATTCCCTAGGAGTTGGAGCACCGAATGTTTCTGTTTGGAATCGCCAAAGTCAACAGTCAGAGGTGACTATTTTTACCTGACAGTTGCCGAAGGCGGAACCGGCGGTCCGGCAACTTCCCACATGGTGGTATCCGCCAGGGCAAAGTCTCCGTTCGGACCCTGGGAGAACTCACCCTACAACCCGATCGTGCACACGGCAAGCCGCGAGGAGAGATGGTGGAGCCAGGGACACGGAACGCTGGTCGATGATACAAAGGGGAAAACCTGGATTCTTTTTCACAGCTACGAAAAGGGCTTTCATACCCTGGGTCGCCAAACGCTGATGCTGCCTGTCGAATGGACCAAAGACGGGTGGTTCAAAATTCCCGAAAAAACTACCAGCAGCGATTTGCTACAATTCCCTGCAGGTACAACATCTGTCAAAGAGCAGGCCTGGTCAGATGATTTTTCCGGCGACAAACTGGGTTTGCAATGGCAGTTTTTCAAACGGTATCTTCCCGGTAGGGTAGAGCTTAAACATAACGGAATGGAGCTTTCCGCCGAAGGCAGCTCTTTCGACGACAGCTCTCCTTTGCTGGTCAATGCCGCCCATCACAGCTACGAAATCCAGGTAGAATATACTTTGGGGGACGATGTGACGGCAGGACTGTGTCTTTATTACAACGAGCTGGCCAACGTGCGCATCATGGTCGACAAAAATCAGTTTGGCGTATACATCCAAAAGAATGCCAAAATCAGGGAAAAGAATCTCCTGGGAAACCATGGCTACCTCAGAATCCTGAACGACAACAACGAGGTTAGTTTCTATTTTAGTCAGAATGGGAAGGATTGGAACAGGGTGGAACGAAGCCTCGACATTACCGGATACAACCACAATGTTTTCGGGCAGTTCCTGAGCCTTCGGGCCGGATTGTTTGCTTTCGGAAAGGGAAAAGTTAAATTTGAGAATTTCATCTACAAAGTATTGTAAACCATATACTCAACTACTAAAATGCATAAAACGAACATCATTTTGAAGCCGGTGCAGGCGCTTCTATTTCTGGTTATTTTGGCTGGGAGCCTTTATGCGCAGGATCAGCCGGCGGTAAAAACCTACAAGCCCATCGATCTGCGTGAGTTTTCAGACAGCCGAAACCACTGGTACGGTATCCGCGATAAGGGCAATATCGTGAATCCTGTAGCCAATCAACCGAAGTATCCCGAATCGGATATCATAAAGATTGCGGACAACATGCTGCTATACCAGCGAGACAACGGTGGCTGGCCGAAAAATTACGACATGCAGGCCATCCTGACCCCGCAACAAATCGACAGTCTGGTAAAAACGAAGGAGATGGTTCACACCACCTTCGACAACCAGACTACCTACACACACATCGAGTATCTGGCACAGGTCTATACCCAGACCGCCATCGAGAAATACAAACTCGCCACGCTGAAAGGTATTCAGTTTATGCTGAAGGCCCAATATCCCAATGGCGGCTGGCCACAATATTTTCCGCTTGAAGAGAACAATTACAGCCGGCATATCACGTACAACGACGGCGCGTTTCTGGGAGTAATGGAAACCCTGGGGAAAGTCAATGACAACAATCCGATGTTTTCTTTTCTTGACAGAAAGCTCAGAAAACAGATTAAATCAGCCTTCGACAAAGGACTGGAATGTATTCTGAAAACCCAGATTGTGAGCAAGGGAAGATTGACTGCCTGGTGTCAGCAGCATGATGAGGTTACCCTTCAACCGGCATGGGCCAGGGCATATGAGATGCCAAGCATCTGCAACGGAGAGAGTGTTTCAATCGTTCTGTTCCTAATGAGGTTTGACCATCCCAATGCAAGAATTGTCCAGTCGGTTCAAAGTGCGATCAAATGGTTCAGCGAATCAAAGATTTACAATACCAGGGTTAAATCCATTCAGGCACCTCCCGAGGAGTCGCAATGGCGCACCAATACGACAGACAGGATTGTAGTAATCGATTCGATGGCACCGCCTATTTGGACCCGATTCTACGAACTCGAAACGGAAAGACCACTCTTCAGCGATCGAAACAGCAAGATGCTATACTCTCTGGCTGAGGTAGGTCGGGAGCGGCGCAGCGGTTACGGGTGGTACACTTATGCTCCCAAAGAGGCCCTTGACAAATATCCTGAATGGCAGAAAAAGTGGGCCCCCGACAAAAATGTCCTGGAAAAATAACCTTCGCGTCCTTTGGTGCACACTTTCTCAATTTTGTGTTAAAAGATTTCAAATACTTCACAAAGGGAACAGGAAAATATATTTAATCAACAGCCATTTATTGATCTTTAAATAGAAAACGGAATGAAGAATCTTTGTTTGGTGTTCATTGGTTTACTTCTCAGCCTTGCAATTACGGCCACCGCACAAAAAAATAATGCTCCGAGACTTGCAGTTTCATCCAATGGTCGTTTTCTGACCGCCGATGGAAAACCATTCTTTTGGTTGGGCGATACCGGTTGGCTGTTGCTTGGCAAATTGAACAGAGCGGAGACGGAAAAATATCTTGAAGACCGGAGGGTGAAAGGATTCAATGTGTTGCAAGTCAGCTTGGTACATTCACTTTCAATGGTAGATGCAAATGGCGATTCCGCATTGTGCCGCAGGAATCCTGCGACTCCTAAATTGGCTGATCCCAAAGCGATTGGTGCCGATTCTCATGGCGGCTACTGGGAAAATTTCGACTATGTAGCTGATTTGGCGGCTCAAAAGGGAATCTACCTGGCCCTCGTTCCAGTCTGGGGATCAAATGTGAGGGCGGGAAATGTCAGTAACAAACAAGCGGAAATATATGCCGGATTTTTAGCAAAACGATGCCGCGATCATTCCAATATTATCTGGTTAAACGGTGGCGATGTCAGGGGAGATGATTCCACCCGGATATGGAATACCATCGGTAAGACGCTCAAAAAGGAGGATCCAGGCCATCTCATTACCTTTCATCCTTTTGGCAGAACCCAATCTTCCCTGTGGTTCCACAACGAGAAATGGCTCGATTTGAACATGTTTCAATCGGGCCACCGCAGCTATGAGCAGGATACATCGCCAAAGGATCTGCGATACGGGGAGGATAGCTGGCGATATGTACGGTCTGACTATGTCAGAACTCCTGTTAAGCCCGTCCTCGACGGCGAGCCTTCCTACGAAGGTATTCCTCATGGACTGCACGATACACTGCAACCACGCTGGACAGACAGCGATCTGCGCCGGTATGCTTACTGGTCGGTATTCGCTGGTGCGTGTGGCTTCACGTATGGAAATAATTCGGTGATGCAGATGTATAAAAAGGGAAAGAAGACGGGTGGCTACGGCGCGAAAGAATCGTGGGATGAGGCCATCAATGCACCCGGTGCCGGACAATTGATCTACCTGAAAAATCTGATGCTTCAATACCATTTTGAAGAGCTGGTGCCTGATGAGGCTGTGCTGGCGAATCAGGGTGAACGGTACGACCATTTGTCGGCGCTCATGGGGAAAGATTATTTGCTGGTTCATACCTGGAACGGAAGAAACATTGTTTTGAAACCGGAACTATTGCTAGGAAACCAATACAATGTCAATTGGTATTCGCCGAAGAACGGGATATTTAAGAACGCCGGCCAAATCAAAAAAGGCGAGAAATTTGAATTTGATCCGCCCGGTGATAAAAGGGATGGAAATGACTGGGTGCTGGTACTGATCAAATACACCTCTTCATCCACTCTGCTGCCAATCCCGCGCGACACAACCTTTACACCTTATCTGGCCTGGATTAAAATAGCCAGGGATTTCCCGCAGGCCAAGATTGTGGATGAAAAACTGCCTGAGTCATTGACCGTCAATTATGGTGTTACCTACAAGACTATACCTGTTTCACCTTACGGGAAGCGCGATCTTCATCTGGATCTATTTCGTCCAAAGAAGGCAGGACAATATCCGGTTTTGCTGTTGATTCACGGAGGTGGCTGGAGATCCGGCAACAGAACCATGGAAAATCAGCTGGCACAACAAGTAGCCAGCCATGGTTATGTCACGGCCACCGTTGAACACAGGCTTTCGCCGGAAGCTATCTATCCGGCCGCCGTATATGACATCAAAGCCGCTATCCGGTTTCTCCGTTCGCGGTCAACACAATTCAGCATTGATCCAAATCGTTTTGCGATTTCAGGAACTTCTGCCGGTGGGCAACTGGCAGCACTTGTCGGCATGACAGGGGACGTCAGTAAATTTGACGGGGATGTTGCAAGCCCGAAGGTTTCCGCCAAAATTCAGGCCATCATTGACATCGACGGGGTACTGGATTTCAGGGACCCTAATGAGAGCGGAAAGGATGAAGATCCCCTGAAACTGTCGGCTGGAGCCTACTGGTTTGGAGCAACTTTTAAGCAGGCACCTGAAAAATGGATCGAAGCCTCTCCGATTGTTTATGCCGGAAAGAATTCTCCGCCAATTTTGTTCATCAACAGCGCATTGCCCCGGTTTCATGCCGGACGCGACAGTGTGATTTCTATCCTGAATCGGCATGGAATTTACTCCGAAGTACATACCATCGAAAATACACCCCATCCTTTTTGGCTTTTCCATCCGTGGTTTGAACCAACCATCGGTTATATGGTCGCTTTTCTGGATAAGATGTTTAAACAATAAAGGATTCTTACCTCTTAAGTACAGAACAGATGAAAATGTCATTCTTTTTCTTTGCGAACC
>JBAXUL010000057.1:0-24295 GCA_037129695.1 Prolixibacteraceae bacterium | reverse complement strand
ATGTCATTCCACCTGCTGATGATAACGAGGTGGTACCCTTCCTTCATTATTCCCGAAGAATAGAGTTTAAACGTTCTGTCATCCACGACAGTTGAATTTGGCGAAAATGCATTTGGAGGATACAACTTATTGAATACAATCATTATTTTTTTAGAGGTAGTATCCTGACAATCAAACTGGTTATATACTGTCTGCAAGATCTTTCTTTCACCTGACCCATCAAAATTATGTACCACATCTTTCTCTCGCGAATGGAGACCATCCCCAAAATCCCAGTCAAAATTGACCGAATTCTCACTTTGATCGGTAAAAGCAACGGATGGCATATCATTGAACACCATATCATGATCCATGATAAACCCAGCTTTCGGTATGGGATGAATGACGATGTATTTGGGTTTAAACAGGCTGTCCATGCAACCTGTCAAAGATGAAACAGCACTCAGCCTCACATCATGTTCCAAATTAGAAATCAAATAACTGTGATTGATATCTGCCCCTGCGCCCTTTTCTCCGTCCCCAAACTCCCACTTATAATTCTGTTGATCGACCGGGTCATCCGGTTTAGCCTTAAAATTGACAGGAAAAGGTGCACAACCATCCTTTGTAGATGAAGAAAAGGAAAAAACAGGTTTCCTTTTGACAAAGAGTGCCACCGTATCGCTCAGACAGCCATATTGAGAGGTCACACTCAACGATAAACTTGTTTTGGGTTGAGTGATTAAATCAAAGATAAATGGACCGGAGGTGGTATCCGGTGACTGAATAATCTCGGAGGGATCAAATCCCTTTAAATTCCAGTGATAGGTATCTTTTATTCCGGCTGATCCTACATAAAAAAGAGTGTCTTTCCCTTGATTCAAACATTTAGCCGCAGAGATGGAAAAACCGACAGTCGGAATCGGAGCCACATAGACCATTTTTTTTCGGGTTGCCGTATTGAAGCATCCCTTGTTGGTGGTTACCGTCAAAGAGACATCATAATAACCATCTTTCGCATAGCGATGGATGACATCCTTTTGTGCTGAAGCAGTCCCATCTCCGAAATCCCATTGATAGGTCACACCTGTTTCTGTATTAAATCCTTTAAAATCAAATGATTGAGGCAAACACTGAAGCGGCTTTAAAACAGTCATATTCAGGGTTGGAATCACGCGTATATCGCTGATCGAACTGCTGTCACTGCATCCTGAATCATTGACCATCAATTTGAGATCTCTCTTGGTTTGACCGTCGCCAAGTGGAATACTTTCAATATTTTGGCCGATCAAGCTACTGATGGTATCTCCTCCGAAAACCCAGGAAAAACGTGAAAACGGAATGTTCGCATCCCCGATGTAAGTGGCTTTCAGATTGTATCCGTAACACTCCGACTCGTCAATGGAGAAACTCACTTTAGGTATTTTGTGAAAACCCATCGAGAAAACGGTGTCTGAGGAACAACCATATTGATCAGTGGAAACAAAAGAGAATGGGAAGGTCCCATAAACGGGCACATTGACGGCCATGCCACTGATTAATACTGATGTGTCAGGACTCTTCAGCTGATAGATTCCCTTATCTACCGTTATATTGACTGCAACCGTCCGGCTACCGCATGTCAGCGTGTCCAGCTTGCTCAGATTCAGTTTGGGTCGGTTGGTAAATGACACATTGATACTGTCCTTGGTGGGACATCCGTAGCTGTTTTTGACTAAAACAGTGTATTTACCCGGCTTTTTCACCTCAATATAATGATTTACTTCTCCGGTAGACCATAGGTAGGAAGTTAATCCCGCACCTGCCTCCAGATTGATGGATTTGGGATTACAGATCGTCGTATCATTGCCAAGATTAACAGTTGCAGTTGCCCTAAAATCTATAGTCAGGAATGTATCCGTACTGCATCCGTAGGAATCCGACAGCTTCAATGCAAATGGGTAGGTTCCGTAGGAAGCAACTTGTATGGCTGGCGTTATGAATTTCTGATTTATCATGAGGTTGGTAATCAACCACTCTCCCTTGTCTTTATTGATATTTAAGATGGATGAAGTCGACCCGCAAACAAGCTTGCTCAGTCCGGAAAGATCCATGCGGGGATATGTCTGGACATTAACCACAACTGAGTCCGAAGCTGTACAGCCATTTGAACTTGTGAGTTTCACCACAAATTTGCCTGCCGCAGTTACAGGAAATAATCTGGCAGTATTTCCGTTATTCCATAAATAGGAAGCATGTGCCCCAGGGTCCAAAACCATACTTCTACCGACACATATATTTTCAGTCTTTTTCAGCAAGGAAACCGGAATAGGATTCACATTGACTGTAAATCCTGTAGAATCCTTACAAGATCCATTCGTGGCTACAACGGTGTAAATGGTTGTGACATCCGGTGTGGCAGTAGGATTGGATGTCAAAGGATTGGACAATCCCTTGGTCGGATTCCACCTGTAGGAAGCAATATTTTCCTGTTGATTCAGCTGAACCGGATCTCCCTGACATTTGGTAAAAATGCGGGTGGCACTGAAACTGACAGCTTTCACCTGCAAAATAATATCCGCCGACAGGTTAACGACCGGATCTCCCGGCATACCACCGTATTCAATCAGATACCCTGCCGGTATATAATCCCCGGTTCCCCCTCCGTTGGGAAGGTCATTCCATTTGTACGAATCGGCGGGATTACTCGGAAAATAAGTAATGTGCGCATAACTCTCGTTACCTCCTGAATTATTTGGTTCCCAACTTGTTGTGGCCAGAGTTGTAGAAAAAGCAACATCCCACCGATTCCAGTTATGATAATTCCCATTGACTGGTCCAAAAATTGAGGGATTCGATTTGGCCTGATATCCGGAACCTTTCCAGAATGGATGTCCAAGACCTCCTTCTTCCAACCCTTCGGGCCCGGTAACCCATCTCCAGTCACCTTCTGACGATTGGTCTGAAGCCCCGATCCATCCGACACCCTTCGTTTTCAATTTGATAAAAGCATTTTCAGCCTCTGAGGTGATGGTTGCCAGATATCCCTGTAATCCATGGTATTTCATGCCCGGAGACTGTGCTTCCGACTTTGCAGATGTCCAATAGATACCGGGGTAACTGATAAATCTATAGAAATGCCTGGTATCGGGAAGATAGTCCGCATCGTCCAATGAGAAAGTCAATGTTCGGACTCCGGTACTGGGCATAGTCGATTTATTGCGGTACTGAACTTTTCTCATGGCCAGGATGTATTCGTTGATATCTGAGCTTCCAGACAGCGTCAGGTTACCCTGTACATCCGACCAATACCCAATAACCGGTCCGGAATATCCCGAGAGAATCAATTCATCCTCGCCTGAGTGAAATCCCTGACTTATTGAAACTTTCATCCCTGTAATGGAGAACGAGGCATCCATGGTGAAACCGGGCGCCAAAACCACTGGCTGGCTGCAATAGGTCAAACCTCCGTATTGATTGGGGTTAATCGTTATGTCTGCCAGTGCCAATCCCGGAAGGAAAAGCATCAGAATAAATATGAAGTTTCTGATTTTCAATGGATGTTATACATTGATACGTGTTCCAAATATTTTGCTTCCGATCCTTACGATGGTACTTCCTTCAGCGATGGCGATGCGGAAATCATCCGACATTCCCATGGATATTTCACAAAACTGACTGTTCTGACTGAAATATTGATCCCTGAGAACATGAAATATATGGTAAAGTTGTTTGAAATCAGCCTCTATTTTCTTTTGATCATCTGTAAAAGTAGCCATGCCCATCACACCTCTGATTGAAATATGATGCATGGATACCATCTCCGGTCTGGATAACAGTTCTTCTGCCTGTGACAATGTAAGTCCAAATTTGCTTTCTTCGTCCGCTACATGAAACTCGAGCAAAACCGGCACCACCCGATCGATTTTTTCGGCTTCTTTGTTGATGGCAGAAAGCAGTTTGAAACTGTCAACACCATGGATCAGTGAGATAAAAGGTACCAACTGCTTCACCTTGTTGCTCTGCAGATGACCAATAAAGTGCCATTCAATATCTTTGGGCAATTCCTGCCACTTGGTAGTCAGTTCCTGCAATTTATTCTCCCCAAACAGACGTTGTCCTGCCTGGTAAGCCACCATGATCTGCTGATTACTTTTGGTTTTCGAAACAGCCACAAGTTTTACCTTTGCAGGAAGCTGACTATGAATGACTTTAAGGTTTTCCGGGATACTCATTGAAAATAAATTGCATCCAAAAATAACAAAAAGAGATTCATTTTTCTACTTTTACCCTTGGAAAAGGAAAAAGGAATAAGGAATAAGGATAAAGTGAGGAATGCTCTGATCAAAATTCCCATTCCATAAAAAGCAAAAGGCTAAAAGCGATAAATAGTCAACAGCTTCAAAAAAAAATAATGACGAAGAATAATAATAATAAACTCAGTTGGGGATTGCTTTTGCTGGTATTATTACCCATGCTGAGTGCCGCACAGGATGGACCTTTCAAAAAGGAATACTATATCGGAGCCAAAGGTGGGATGGTTTTCAGCAGGGTTAAATTCAAGCCGAATGTCGAACAGAACTTCTATTCCGGAAATTCGATGGGTCTGGTGCTGCGGATGATTTCAGAACCTCATGTCGGGATACAGGTCGAATTCAACTACCTGCAAAAAGGATGGGAAGAGAAGCCGCTGTCAGGATCTACCCAGAACTATTTCCACCGGATCAACTATCTGGACATTCCAATCCTGACCCATGCCAATCTTGGCAACAACAAATACCGTTTTACATTAAATCTTGGCCCAACCATTGCTATTTTGCTTTCAGACAGCCAGGGAATGAACCCTGCTGAGCCCGGAATTTCTGCTTTTCCACCAATTGCCTACTGGGGAAAGCCCATTGATACGCGTCTGGATTTTTTGTTTGTCGGTGGGATAGGTTCTGAATATCACTTCAGCCGCTATGCAGCGCTGGCGCTTGATGTGCGTGTATTTTACTCCCTTACCAATCTTTATGATTCCAGGAATTACGGTTACGACCCATCCCAGACCAATGGAATTCAGGCCACACTGGCCTATCTGTTCAGAGTGGGAAAAGTAAAAAATTAGACCGGCTAAAACATTGGTCTGAAATGGCTGAAACGCAGATCGTGCTTGAAATGTCCGATTTACGCAACATTTCAAGCACGATCAAAATTTCAAACCCCTTAGTGAAGTTCGTGGACGACGAGGCCGGAACGAAGTTTTGGTTCAAACCAGGTTGTTTTCGGAGGCATAATGTTTCCAGAGTCGGCAATATTGATCAATTGCTGCATGGAAACCGCATAAAGTGCAAATGCCACCTTCATTTCGCCAGAATCCACCCTTCTCTTCAATTCGCCCAATCCCCTGATACCACCAACGAAATCAATTCTTTTATCGGTACGGAGATCTCTGACACCAAGATGCTTATCCAGCACGAGAGCGGAAAGAATGGTCACATCCAGCACCCCAATCGGATCATTGTCGTTGTACCTGCCTGATTTAGCCGTCAGTTGGAACCATGAACCGTCGAGATACATTGAAAATACATGCAGCGCTTCAGGTTTGTAGATTTCAGATCCGACTTTCACCAAATCGAAATCCTCACCCAATTTGAGTAAAAGCTCTTCTGAAGATAATCCGTTCAAATCCTTGACCACCCGGTTGTAATCAATGATCCGAAGCTGATTGTCAGGGAAATGAACTGCCAGAAAGAAGTTGTATTCTTCCGTGCCATCATGATCCGGATTATTGGCTCTTTTTTCCTTACCTACCAAAGCAGCTGCAGCGGTACGATGATGCCCGTCGGCCACGTAGGTCGCAGGGATGTCGGCGAAAAGCCCGACCAGTCTGGTGATGGTATTACGGTCATCAACCAACCAGAAATGATGCCCAAAACCATCGTCTGCGACGAAGTCGTACTCCGGCTTTCTAGCACTGACAATTCCGGATACCAACAGATCAATCTCCTTCACGGCAGGATAGGCAAAAAAGACCGGTTCCATGTTGGCATCTGTGATGCGAACATGTTTCATTCTGTCTTCCTCTTTGTCGTTACGGGTGAGCTCGTGTTTTTTAATGACCCCGTTCAGGTAATCATCTACTGAGGCACAGCCGACAATTCCGTATTGTGTGCGTCCGTCCATCGTTTGGGCATAGATGTACAGATATTCTTTGCTGTCTTGTTGCAACCAACCTTTAGATTTGAAAAGCTCAAGGTTATCCGCAGCCTTCTGGTAAACTTCCTGATTGTGCTCATCCGTACCTACCGGGAGATCAATTTCCGGCTTGATGATATGCAACAGTGTATAGGGATTACCTTCGGCCTCCCGCCGTGCCTCATCCGAATTGAGCACATCGTATGGACGGGAAGCTACCTGAGCCGCCAGTTCCACAGGAGGACGAAGTCCCCTGAATGGTTTTAATATAGCCATACTATTGTTTTGCTTCGAAATCTTTCATGGTCTGAACTAAAACGGCAATGCTCTCGATAGGCATGGCATTGTAGATGGAAGCCCTGAATCCGCCTACGCTGCGGTGACCTTCAATCCCAACGATGCTGTTCTCTTTGGCCATGGCCTGAAAATCTTTTTCAAGGTGTTCATTACCCGGTGTCATCACAAATGTGACATTCATCCTTGAACGATCGGCAGGATCCGGTACGGTACACTGGAACATGGCATTGCGGTCGATCTCGTCGTACAATAATTTCGCCTTGGCAATGTTTTTTGCCTCCATGGCCTTGATGCCGCCATTCTCTTTCAACCAGATCAGTGTCTGAAGTGCAGCAAAAACAGGCAAACAAGGAGGTGTATTGAACATCGATTCTTTCTCGATATGTGTCTGGTAATTGATCATGGTCGGAATGGCACGGCCATTTTTGCCCAATACGTCTTTCCTGACAATAACCAGGGTAACTCCGGCAGGCGCCAGATTCTTCTGCGCACCGGCATAAATCACTGCATATTTGGAAATATCCAGCTGCCGGCTGAAAATATCGGATGACATATCGGCCACCAATGGAACGGGAGAGTCGAGGTCGTAGAGCATCTCAGTTCCGAAAATGGTATTGTTGGTCGTAATGTGAAGATAATCCAGATCAGCCGGAATGTCGAAACCTTTTGGGATATAGTTGTAATTTTTGTCTTTGGAAGAAGCAACTTCAACCACTTCTCCAAAAAACTTACCCTCTTTGATTGCCGCTGTAGCCCAAACACCTGTGTTCATGTAACCGGCTTTGGTTTTCATCAGGTTGTAGGGAGCCATGTAAAACTGGGTGCTGGCACCTCCCTGCAGAAAGAGCACTTCATAACCTTCAGGTACTTCAAGCAACTCCTTAACCAACGCGATGGCCTGGTCCATAACTGCCACAAATTCCTTGCTCCGGTGGGATACTTCCATGACCGACAAAGTTGTTCCTGCAAAATTCACAACAGCCTCGGCTGTTTTTTGAATTGTAAACTCGGGAAGAATAGATGGTCCCGCGTAAAAATTATGCTTCTTCATTGGAATCAGTTTAAATTGTTTTGACTGGCTGGCCGGATGATGCCGGACAGATTTAAAATATATAATCTATTAGATATTTAACTACTTATATTTAATATACTTAACTCAGGATGTACGTGGGTAAAATTAATCTTTTTATCTTCAAAACATGACAAATATCAGTTAACTTTAGGTTAATCTTACCGGATTTCCGAGATATAGAAACATTCTAAATAAACGGTATTTTAACCACTTTTGCCTTGAGTAATTTTCCGCGGACTTCGAGGAATATTTCACTGCCTGGTTTGGACAATTCAGTAGGAACATATCCCATACCAATCCCTTTCTCCAGCACCGGCGACTGGGTGCCGGATGTAACCCTTCCGATCCTGTTGCCTGTGGCATCGGCAATCACATAGTCATGACGCGGGATTCCGCGGTCGATCATTTCAAATCCGCACAAGCGGCTGGCTGTACCTTGAATTTTCTGCTGAAGAAAGAGCTCTTTGTCGTTAAACTGCTTTTGGTCATTGAATTTGGTAATCCAACCGAGCCCGGCTTCGATGGGTGAAGTGGTGTCGTCAATATCATTGCCATAAAGGCAAAATCCCATTTCGAGACGGAGCGTGTCACGCGCAGCCAGCCCAATTGGTTTAATGCCAAGTTCTTTGCCGGCCTCAAAAATTGCATTCCACATTGGTTCGGCATACTTGTTTTCGAAATATAGTTCGAATCCTCCGGCACCGGTGTATCCTGTGGCAGAAATGATGACATCCTTTACTCCGGCCATTTCTCCTTCTGTAAAGGTGTAATATTTGATAGCAGACAGATCAATTGAAGTCAGTTGCTGTAGTACATCGATGGCTTTAGGGCCCTGCACAGCCAACTGGGAAAAACGATCGGAAGCGTTATCGAGCTGAGTTCCTTCATCATTCTGTGATACAAGCCAGTTCCAATCCTTCGTCACATTGGCAGCATTCACCACCAAAAGGTATTTTTCAGGAGAGAAAAAATAGACCAGCAGGTCATCCACAATTCCGCCTTTCGCATTGGGAAAACAGGAGTATTGAGCCTGACCCGGCTTTAGTGCGGCTACATCATTCGTGGTAACTTTCTGCAGAAAAGCCAGTGCTTCCGGCCCCGTCACCCATATCTCGCCCATATGCGAAACATCAAAAACACCGACGCCATTGCGGACTGTCAGATGTTCATCCTTGATCCCAGTATATTCGATTGGCATATCAAAACCGGCAAATTCGGCCATCTTAGCCTTGTAACTGAGATGAATTCCGTGAAAATAGGTTGTTTGCATGATGAAGAGAATTTAAATATTTAGTGAGTACCTGAAATTTCCAGAAGCAACCTATTTAGTTGAAGTAAATTATCTATGATAAGATGCTTATAAATCAGGTTAAAAGTCACTGCTGCAGGTTTATGACAATCATTTTATTTGTATTTGTCAAAATTAAGAATAAATAAAAGAGAGAATCCTAACAAAACTCATACCGATAGAATTAATATTCTTATTTTTGTACTACAGGCTATCATTGTTATACCTGCTACTAACTTTTAACATGGCTTATTCAAATTTAGATTACCTCAGGGCTATCACTGAAGGTGATCAACAGATCATTCGTGAGATGATTCAAATATTTCTAGATCAGATTCCTGTATTTTCCCATAACCTGAATGAATTGTACCTGACTGGTCAGTACGCAGCTTTAGGTTCGGAAGCCCATAAAATCAAGTCATCACTCCTCATCATGGGAATGAATGAATTGGCTGAAGAGATGAAGGATTTGCAGAACAAAACCATTCAGAAAATTGATCCGGAAAGCTATCCGGTCTATATCAGCCATTTTGAAACCCAATGTAAGGCAGTCATTGAAGAACTCCAAATAGAATTGGCTTCGCTGTAGAGCAACTTACTGCTGGCAGGGCGAAAACATTTTCGTCGTGCCTAAAACAACCACTTCCGGCACAAGGGACATCCAATTTATTGTGGTGACTTTTGTGCCGGAGGTGGTTAGAATTGAGACCGAATTATTTCACCGGCTTCATTTTCAATATCTCCTCAGCAAAAGCATACGTTGCATTTCTGACTTCCGGAACGGCTCCGGAAGTTAAATCACATGCCATCACATGATCACCTGCATTGGCAAAAGCCATCTTCTTCCTCGCAGAAGCGGGAGTACCCAGAACATCCATCATTTGAATGGCCGCCTGAACTTCAACGATCTCATCCTGGTGTTGCTCGTCTTTGTAGTAGTAACCGACAAAGACCGGACATTTCACCTTTTCGAAAACCTCTTTTTTCATGGTTGCATCCAAAAGTTGCTGCAAATAGACAATTGACTCTATCCTGTATTTGCAATACCAGAATTTGCAAACTTCCCCGTTAGGATCATCATCCGTTACCCTGAAATTGCCCCCATAGTTCATCCTGGCTATCTGCAATCCCCAGGGACCAGAAACCAATGCCGCTTTTTTTTGTTTGATCTGCACATTTGGAGAGTACAGGATCATCCCATCCACCAAATCCGGAAAATCAGCCGCCAACTGGATGGCCAGCGTACAACCCGTTGAGCATCCCATGATGATTACTTTCTTGCCGAGTTGGTGTGCCACAGCAAGCGCCTCTTTTGCCGATTCATACAAAAGTCCGGGAGTCATGTCAATCAGGGGATTCTCCGTAACCAGTCCATGAGATGCCAGTCGTGACAGGAAGGCATTGCAACCAAAGTGGCGCGCAAAATCCTCATTGACAGGATACCCTTCCCTTCTGGTTGCGGAAAACCCG
This sequence comes from Prolixibacteraceae bacterium, assembly GCA_037129695.1. Classification (GTDB taxonomy): domain Bacteria; phylum Bacteroidota; class Bacteroidia; order Bacteroidales; family Prolixibacteraceae; genus CAINVV01. Next base: position 14,033 of record JBAXUL010000057.1, on the reverse strand, counting down.
TGCAGGTAGAGTAAAACATATTCGGTGGATTGCCTGGTTGAATCGCATGCCCATACTATTTTGGCCTCGCATCCGGGTCTGATTTGCATACCTGGTTTACTTTCCATGTTAGAGACATAATTGGCAACACTTCCCTCAATTTTTGGCAGATTTTGGTTGAGAATCGGTTTAGGCATCCTGGGTCCAACAAAATAAATCAATACAATTGCTGTCAGGGAAACAAGGAGAATTTTGAGTGCTTTCATAAAATCAATTTGATTGTTCGACAATAGTATAATTCTGCAATTCAAAAATTTAGCAGGTAAGAAATGCGTCTTTAATCCAAATTCTGGTTTTAATTTTCGAGCGTTTATTATTAGTTTTTTCGGAAGTATGGAGCCGAAGATTGGTGAAGCCATTAACCGAGGAATCATTTTCCCGGGGTGTGTTCCTGTTCCCCATGGCTATTTCATTCTTACGACTGCCGTTCTTTTTCTTCCGTCCATTAATACTTCAAGAGAATTTTCGAATCGTACCCACCTGATAAATTTACCTTCCTTCACCAGTTCCTGCGACTCCAGCAGACCCATGTTGACAAACTCATTCCCGTCTACCACCGGCACGGAAAAATAGCCGACATTCATAGAAGTTACATTATGGAAAAAATGGGATCCTAAGGATGCATCCAGCGGGAAATCGGGCAATCCAATTTCAACGATCACTTTGGCGTTGTTGATGTGCGCCCACCTGACCGGTATGCCCGTAAATTCGTCGCGGGTTCCCCACCTGCCCGGACCGATCAACACATATTTCCGCTCTTCTTCGCAAAGCAATCTGTTGAATTCCTGTATCTCAGCGGCTATCTCCTTGGTCCGGGTACGGTCAAAACTTTTGATATCGACATAAATCACATCATGTATCCCCTTGATTCTGCCGTTGCCCATGCCTTTCTGGGAAAGCAGTACCAGGTTGTTTTTGTCCAGTTCATCCAGGTCAATCTGAATGTCATCTTCCCTACGGATCAGTGGTTTCAGCTGAAGCAGATAGAAGGTAGGCCATCCGTTGTCCCCTTTGTTGAGATCGATGGCATATTCCATCTCGACCGGCGAACCCATTGCCTGCTGAAAGAGTTTCATCATGATCATCAAAGCGTCAGCAATTGGAATCTGATTGTATTTCAGCATATTGGCAAAATCAACCACACGCGGTCCACGTGTACCAATTCCCGGTAGGATGACCTCATTTTCCATGTCGTAGGTAGAGACGCATTGTTCAATCACGCCGTCTTTTTCAGCTGCTGAAATGGGATATTTGCGAATAGCTGCCAATTCACCTTCGTGTGGCATATCAAATTCACTATGAGTCAAATCGATGGCATAAAATTCTCTTTGGGTATCCCTCACCTGATCAGAAATAGCGCCAATGTTCAATGCAGGATATTTCGGACAGAAGCGGTAGGCCTTTTCACCACCCGACACGGCTTGTCCAAGTCCCATGGCTGCTACCGCGAAGCCATCTTCAGGCTGCATGTAGGAATAGGGGTAATAGTTATAAGATTGGGCAATCCCGCTGATATCGACATAAAATTTCCCGGAATGTTCATTCCCTACGACAGGCTGAATGATGATGGCCATCTTCTCCTCTTCAATCTTGTAATTAATGGCCTGAAAATAGGATCTTGCATCATTGCTGAAAACGGAGGCATAGATCAGTTTGATCGCATTGCACAACTGATCAAATCTTACCTCCTGATCAGAATGATTATTGGGAATGAGATAGGTATCATAAACTCCCGAAAATGGCTGAAGCAACGAATCTTCAAACAATCCCGAGGAACGGATCGCCAAAGGCTGCCTGACCTGCTGAATATATTGCATCAGCTTGTCTTTCAGAGAGACACTGAGATCACCCGCCAAAAATGCAGTCTTAATCTCTTCCTGATCGGAAGAGTGAAAAGCCAGGTTAAACAGGTTATTGGACTCAAGAAACTTATCGAACTCAATCGCCCCAATTATGGAAGTCGCCGGCATACGGATGTTGATACCTTCCAGAATGGTTTTCATGTCGATGTTCTCCAGAAGATTGCTCATGAATGCCAGTCCCCTGCCCTTTCCACCCAGAGATCCCAAACCCATGCGGACAATATACCGGTTCCCTGCAATGAGCGTTGAGTCGAAATTGACGATCCTTCCCCTGTTTTTCTTCTCACGCACGTCGGTAAAAACGTTGATACAAAAATTGCGCAACTTTTCAGTATTCTCGAAATCCTCCACTTTGTAAGGTATCAGCCGCTCGGCCATATTGATTTCGCCGCGAGCCATCAACCAGGTGGAGAAGTCGTTTTCACTCGCGTGGTACAAGAGTGACTCCATAGGGACCTTGGAAACCAGTTCCTCAAATTCATGCAGGTTTCTGGCACAGGCAATCTTGTTGCCCTTTTTATCCTTGAAGATAAAATCGCCGAAGCCAAGCTTTGTATTGATAAATTCATGGATGTCATGCGCAAGGGTATCAGAATTCTTGGTGATGAATCCGGCACCGATCGCTGCAGCCCTTTTCGCATTTTCAATGTCGTGGGACTGAAGGAGCAGTGGAATAGGATACTTTAGACTTTTGCGGGTATATTTCAACAACTCAATTCCTGCATCTTCATCATTGACTCCCTCCTTTGCAAATTTCACATCCGAAATGACGCAGAGAAGATATTCCTTGTAGTCGCTGATGATTTGTACCGCCTCCTCATAATTACTGACCAGCAATACCTTCGGACGCGCCCGGTACTTGAATATTTTGTGCAATTCATCCGTTGAATCATCCGAAACCAGGGCCTGTGTCTGGGTCAGCACGCTTGAAAAAAGCAGGGGCAGGTAACGGGAATAGTATTTCACTGAATCTTCAACCAACAATACAATCCTCACTCCCCCCAACGTCGTATCCCTTGATACATTGCGCTTGTCCTCAATGTATTTGATCATAGCCAGAAAGACATTGGAGTTTCCATTCCAGACAAACACCCTGTCGATGGCCGGTACGAAGGAGGCAGAACGCTTGAAAAAACCGACATCATTGTTGTTATTGACCAGCAATAGGATTGGAATACGGGGCTTGTTGTGATGGATCATTTCTGCTACCCTGATAGGCATCTCCTTGTCAACACCTGCCATGATAATGATGAGGTCAAAGTGCCGCAAATTGATGGTCGGAACTACATCCTCCGGTGTATTTACGCTCGTAAAACGCGGAGCTGCATAAAGATTGAGCTGCAGGTACTCTCCAAAAATCTTATCCGAGAACTGTCCTTCCCTTTCAATGGAATAGGCATCGTAAAGTGTAGCAAACAGCAATACCTCCTTGACCCTGGTAGGCATCAGCTCCTGAAAAATATCACGGTCAGTTTTCCTCCTTTTAAAAAGGTTAGAAATCGAAATTTGTTCCAGTTTCTCTTTTTCCATAGCGTTTCAATTGACGCTGAAAGTTAACAATTTTATGGAAAATACTGGCCTGAACATTGCATTCACAATTTTAGATTTCCGATTTTCGCCTGCACGAGCCTGGCCCATTTTGATGTATTATCAACAATTTGAACTAAATACTTATTTGAAGTATAAAAAGCATTTCCCGTCACTAATGATCAAATAAAAAATACACCTTTGAAAATAGCCATTGCTGAAGACGGTGAAATTTCAGAGAGGTATGTCTCAATCCTGGCTACCACCTTTGGCAAAGAGATTCGGAAAGCCCAAAACGGACAAGAAATCATTGATCTTTGCCATAAGAATCCCGACCTTGTTTTAATCATGATGGACATCAAGATGCCAATAATGAATGGTTACGAAGCGACGCGGAAAATACGGGAATCCAACAAGGAGATAATTATCATTGCTCAAACAGGATATGCAATCGCCGGGAACAGGGAAAAGGCGATCGCGGCAGGTTGTAACGATTACATTGAAAAGCCTGTAGGCAAGGACGTTCTCATCCAAATGATACAAAAATATTTCAGCAAAGATTAATTTAATGGTTGCTGAGAAGATAACTTTCTGCCTCCACATTCCACAATCCATTGTACTTTTCGCAGAGTCGGTTGAGCTCGGCAAAAAGCGGATCTGTTTCTCCTTTTTGCGCAAATTCAGAAATTGGCGTCAACGGCATTTCGATGTGGTTGTAAATCAATTTCTTTCCACCCGGGATTTCCGGCAGGTGAAGTGTGGCATCGATCACGGCATTCAATCCGCCAATATGAGTGACCAGTCCGGCAGGATCCAGTCCGGCAGACATCAGCATGATCGCCTCTTTCATATCGTCCGTATTTCCTCCACTGGTTCCCACCAGGTGGGTATAAGCGTAATGAACGTTGTAGAAATTGATCTTTGCACTAAATTCAGGATTCGAAGGACCCGCAAAAAAATTCAGGCAACCATCGAAGGCAAGCAGGGCATCTGCCTGTTCCACGACAGGCGAAACCGGTGCAAAAACGAAAACATCATCATACCCGGTATCCCCGGAAATGGCTTTCAATTCTTTGACAGGTTCTGTAAATCCGGCTGTATTGATATAACGCAGGTCGATACCACGGGATGCGGCGAATTCGACCGTATAAAGTGATGCTGCACGATCAAGTCTTGATTGTTCAATATCGGTAACCACCACCAAAGCAGGTTTCCGGTCTTCGCGGTGAAGGACATAATTGATGGCTGCGAGTCCCATCGGTCCAACACCTGCCAGAATGGCCATTTTACCGCCGTCAACAATTTCCATGTTGTGGATGTATGAGCCGGGTGTGATGTGATAATTGGCATGCATGGCACCAATGACACAGGAAAGCGGCTCTGCCAGTGATGCAGGATAAAAGCCTTCACCCGAAAATGGCAAAAGGGCTCCCAGCTCCATAACCTCGTTCGGGATGATGACATAGGTGGCGTCACCTCCGATATATTGATAGGAATAGCCAGGCGCACTCAGCACACCTACCGGACCATCTGCATAATTCAAAGCAGGCTGAATCGAAAATTTGTCGCCTGTCTTAAACTGACCTTTCCATTTGGCACCAATTTCGACCAGTTCACCGGCAAACTCATGACCAATGATGATTGGATTTTCTGCCACATCCTGAGGTATACGCTTGTGATCCGTTCCCTGTGAGGCCGCTTTGTAGGAGGACATGCACAATGAGTCGCATACCACTTTGGCCAAAATCTCATTGTCCTTGATTTTCGGAAGTTCAAACTCCTCCAAACGGAGGTCCTTCTTCCCATATAATCGTACTGCTTTTGTTTTCATAATTGTATATTGCAATAATTAATTGATAATTGGGATCGTAGAGTCGTTGCATGCAACGTCTCTAAAACATTTCATGCAACGTCTCAACCCTCAATTTAACATATTCTGGCCGCCTGTCACAGGAATTGCCTGTCCGGTTTCATATTCCTGCTCGATAATGTAAAGAATGGCCCTGAATACATCCTTTACCCGGCATCCCCTTCCTGCAGGAACCTGTTTTTCATAAAAAGCCTTCACTTCCGCAATGGTTTTGGCACCCGGTATTTTCCCTGCCAATAAATACTGGACAAACAATCCCTGTTCCGGATCACTCCACAGCGGTCCTTCAAAGAAATTGCCTGGACAAACTGAATTGACCTTGATATGATGAGGCATCAATTCAAGGGCAAATGATTGCGTAAGACCAATGCCGCCAAACTTTCCGCCGGCATAGGCAAAATTTTTGTTGCTTCCTTTCAATCCCGATTTGGAATTGATCTGGATGATATCCGTAAAGTAATCCTCCCTGTATTTCGATTGTGCTTTCATCACCGCGGAACTGTATTTTGCACACAGGAAATAACCCTTGTAATTCACGTTGGTCATGAAATCAAAGTTCTCAGGAGTCATTTCGTCCAGTCCGCCTGCACGTAATACCCCGGCATTGCTGACAATCAGATCCAATCCTCCAAAATATCTGGTCGTCTCAGTAATCATATTTTCGACGGAGACGGCATCCGAAACATCCACTTTGACATACATCGCCCGGTTGCTGGTAGCAGCTTCCTTGTTCAGAAAATCTGCCGTTTTTTGTCCTTCCACCTCATTCCAGTCGGCAATCACCACATTGGCCCCTTCCATAAACAACATGCCGGCAATACCGGCTCCGAAACCCATGGCTGCACCCGTTACAATGGTGATCTTGTCGGCCAGCCGGCCGGATGAAACCAGATAATCATGCTCCTCTTTTCCCAACATTTCGTCGAGTTGGGCCGAATGCCGGGACAAAGCCACCAATCCGATATCCTTGAGCAACACATATTCGGGATGATCCGATCGTTCCTCCTTCCACATGGAAAGTTTAACTTCCAGATCAGAAACAATTTCGGCAGGATCAGTGGTTTCGTCTACCACCAATATTTTCGCATCTTCCTTCATAACAAGCAGTTGCCTGAGTCCATTCTCGTCAGTAACCGCGCCAAAAATTTCACGGTCATCAAGCCGCATGGTCAGTACATGTTCGCCGGATGCAAGCATCCGCAAGGCCGGAAGTACTTGTCTTACAATTTCTTCATGCATGGACAATGAAATTAAGGTATTCAATTAAAGCCTTTCCAAGAGAGACAAAATGATCGTGTCCGACTTTGGGGTGACCATTCTGATCCAGATAACCGCTTCCTTCCGTGGCAGTCAGGTATTGGTGCGCCGCAACCACACAGGCCCCCTTGAAACTAATCTCTTTCACGATAGGTGACAGTTCTGTCTTCTTTCTGGCGAAAAGTTCAATCGGCTCCATTGCCGGCGTATTATGCTCACTTCCAAGCGTTACCACGAAACCCTCCTGATGAAAATAGGTCACGTAATCTTCCACGACAACCAGACTGTTTCTTGTCGGGATCAGTTCAACCGACCAGATATTCCGTTCCTTCAACGTCATGGCGGCCTTCTCTTTGGATCCTTCGAAAGGAGTGAAATTCCCGTTGGCATCATCGGCCAGAAAAGGATAGGTTGGAATACCTCCTTGGTTTAGAATCATTCTAACTACCATATCCGATTCCAAAAATGCCTCGGCAGGTTCTGGAATAAATGCCGGACCACCGGCTTTCAAAAGGTTATTGCGCAATTCATTCTCAACTGAAGCAGGTAAATTCAGATCAGAAGCAAGTTCTTTTCCTCCAAAAAGCCTGCGATAAAATGCTTTTGCGTCTTCTTCAGAAGAAAAAAGTGAGTCCACCTTTTCACGAATGGCCTTTGCCAGATGTCGTTCACGAACCATTCCCTTGGTCATGTCATTTTTTATCCCCTCAAAATCAAGCAGGAATCCGGCTTCTATCGTCTGAAGTAACTCATTGACCTTTCTACACATTCCGGCTACATGGTTGTTCGATTCAGTACGTACGGAAGCAAGTGCTGATGAGAAAGGTTCATCCATCACAGAAGGAAATGAAAGTCCCTTGCCGCTGAGGTAGGTTCTGCCGGGATTGCCGGGATCGTTTACTTTCAGCCCTGCCATTTGGTCTGCCTTGTTCAGACTGATGTATTCGATGTTGAACAGAGGGAAAATGCCCCTTGCAGCGCATTCTGCAGCCCATTCAGGATAACCGTCTGTGGTATAGAAATCATTGATTCCCATTACCTGGACACCTTCCAGAACTGCCATGTCGAGCGCCTGCGGAATACCGGTAAATGCGCTGAAGGAATAAGGGGTATGCAGGTGGGCATTCACCGGGAAAACGGTGCCCTTGCCGTGTTCGGCAGCCCATTGCAGCAATTCGTCTTTAGGAGGAAATATTTTCCAGAAATCAACCATGATCGTTGTATGTATCTTGTTTCAAATTCATTAACTCTGTCAGATCGGCAACTTCAGCGCATGCGCTTAAACTCCAAGCTTCGCTCTTCGGATCTGTTCCATGTCGGAAAAATTTTCTCCGACCACATGACCTGCCAGGGGAACAATTTTTTCGTGGATGGCATCCAGAAACCAGCTCGCCTGCGGGAAGAAAGCCTCTTCCAGTTCATAGGCTGGTGTAATCCAGTTGCGCGAACCTACCACCACGGGTGGTGCATCCAGGTAATCAAAGGCCAGTTCGGTGATGTTGCGCGCCAGATCATTCAAAAATGATCCGCGACTGTTGGCATCTCCCGAAATCAGGATACGTCCGGTCTTCTTCACGGATTCGACCACCGGTTCGTAGTTAAACGGAACGAGCGAACGCGCATCGATCACTTCAGCCGACACTCCGTATTTTTCCTGAAGAATTTTAGCCGCATCCAGGGCGCGGTAAAGGGTGGCACCAATCGTCAGAATTGTCACATCTTTACCGGATCTCTTGATGTCAGGTTCACCCATCGGAATTTCGTAATACCCTTCCGGGACACCGCCTGCATGAAATTGTTCACCAATGTCGTAAACCCGCTGACTTTCGAAGAATACCACCGGGTCAGTACCTTGCAGGGCTGTATTCATCAAACCCTTTGCATCATAAGGTGTTACCGGAAACACGACTTTCAGTCCGGGGATATGGGCAACGAGGGAAGTCCAGTCCTGCGAATGCTGAGCACCATATTTGGAACCCACGGAAACCCTCAGAACGACCGGCATTTTCAGTACATTACCGCTCATCGCCTGCCATTTCGGCAACTGATTGAATACCTCATCACCGCATCGTCCCAGGAAATCACAATACATGATTTCAGGAATTACACGACCACCGCACATGGCATAGCCTATGGATGTTCCGACGATGGATGCCTCTGAGATCGGTGAATTAAACAACCGATGGTATGGCAGGGCTTCGGTCAATCCACGGTATACTGCAAAAGCTCCGCCCCAATCGCGGTTTTCTTCGCCGTAGGCAATCAGGGTCGGATCTTTGTAGAAACGATCGATGATGGCCTCAAAAATTCCGTCGCGAAGCTGGTATTGTTTCATTTTGGAGAAAGGCTTTCCTTCTGCATCAAATGCAAACCGCTCCTTTTTAGCCAGTTGAATCACACGGGCATTGTCGGCCATGGCATGATTGACCTCAACCGGACGATTCTCCATCTTTTCGGTAGGCGAATCGGAGAAGATCATCTCCCCGATTTGCTCTGGCCGGTTGCGGATATCCATTCGTGGGGAAACAGTCAGATCGATTGACAGTTTCAATAATTCAACCATCAGGTTCTTAATTTCCTCCCAAATGCCATCCAGTTTCTTCTGATCTGTCACTCCGGCTTCCACCAGGTTTTTGGCGAAAGAGTGGATGCAATCCTGGTTCTGCCAGGCCTCTACCTCCTCTTTGGACCGGTAGGAGGAAGCGTCAGACGGTGAGTGGCCGCTAAAACGATAAGTCAGGACTTCAAGCAGAACCGGTCCCCTTTTGTCCTCAATAATCTTCAATTTTCTTTTGTATGCGTCGATTACAGCCAACGGGTTGTATCCGTCTACCCTTTCAGCATGCATCTGGTCAGGATTAACGCCTGCCCCTATGCGGGCAGCCATACCGTATCCCATCGTTTCACCGGCGGTTTGACCTCCCATGCCATACTGGTTGTTCATGACATTGAAGATAACCGGCAATCCGCCTTTCATACCGTCATCCCACAGTTGCGTGAACTGGTCCATCGCCGCGAAGGAAATACCTTCCCATACCGGCCCGCAAGCCATGGAAGCATCACCGATGTTGGCAACCACCACACCTGGTTTGCGGTTCACTTTTTTGTAGAGGGCAGCGCCCACAGCGATATCTCCGCTGCCGCCAACAATGGCGTTGTTCGGATAGACTCCGAATGGCGTAAAAAATGCATGCATACTTCCGCCTAAACCTTTGTTAAAGCCCGTTTCACGCGCAAAAATTTCGGCCAGCGTACCATAAACGAGGAATTTGCGTCCCAGATCCTTTACCGATCCCTCGAAATCTTTCTGAACGATCTTCAGGATTGAACCACCGAAGAAATTCTCCATGATTTCCATCAAACTGGCATCATCCAGCTTTTGAATCGCACTCAGGCCTTTGGCGAGAATCTCGCCATGGCTCCGGTGCGAGCCGAAGATAAAATCATCCACGGTGAGCGTGTAGGCCATTCCAACAGCGGATGCTTCCTGTCCAATCGAAAGGTGAGCCGGACCGGGATGATCGTAGGCAACACCACCGTATTCGCCGGTGGTCTTAATCAGGTTCAACATGGTTTCAAACTCCCTGATTACGACCATATCATGGTAAATGCGAACCAGATCATCGTTCGAAAAGTTTTCTTTTTCCTCCCGGATGGTCTTATTGTACTGGTTCACCGGGATCGGCTGAAAGGTGATTTCACCAGCTTTTCTGGCAACACTCGGATCAATAAACTGAACTTTAGGCATTTTTTAAAGTTGAAAGTTGAAAGTTGAGAGTTGAGATTCGGTTGTCGAAAATCCAAAATCAAATTCCAAAAATTATTAATTATAGTCTAGAAACCGAAAATTGTTTCTTTAAATATCTCTGATACAGTGGGATGAGGGAAAACAACCTCTTCCATCTCCTTGAGGGTCATTTCCATCTCAATGGCCATGCAGGCACCATAGATCATCTCGCTTGAAGGATTTCCAAGCATATGAACACCCAGGACTTCTCCATATTTCTCGCCAACCAGCACTTTGCACAGTCCGCTTCCACCTTCATTTTCGGCAATAAATCGACCGGCATAGGCCATCGGAAGTTTCACCATCCGGTAGGCAATATTTTGTTCTTTGGCTTTTTCTTCCGTCAGGCCTACTCCCGAGAATTCAGGATTGGTGTAGACGACACCCGGAATAGCATTGTAGCGCATCCGGTCATTTCTGCCGGTGAGGTTGTTGACCACCACTTCACCCTCCCGACTTGCGGTATGGGCCAAAAGTGAAAAGCCGGTCACATCCCCTGCTGCAAATACATTGGGGACATTGGTCTTCATCTTTTCATCCACTTTGATGCCTCCCCTGTCGAGTTCGACACCCAGGTTCTCCAATCCAAACCCTTTGGTTACCGGTTTACGGCCAACACTCACCAGAATTTTTTCACCTGTAACTGATTCTTTTTTTCCATCCTTTTCAAAAATCACTTCAGTACCCTTTACTTCAACCACTTTGGCTGAAAGATGGAACGTGATTCCTTTTTTGGCATACATCTGGCGCATCATGACGCTCATTTCGCGGTCCATGCCAGTCAGGATTTCATCGAGCATCTCCACAATGGTCACCTTGGTGCCCAGTGAATTGAAGAAACTTGCAAATTCCATACCGATGACACCACCTCCAATGACTACCAGTGAAGCAGGCAATTCCTTCAGTTGAAGGATCTCCCGGTTGGTCAGAATTGTCTCATTGGGAGTTCCCAGTCCGGGAATCGGAGGCACAAAAGCTTCTGAACCTGTACATATCAGCAAGTTGGCAGCCAATATTTCCTCATCTCCGGCGGTGATGACTATTCCGGCAGCAGAGCGACTTTTGATGAAAGCTGCAGTTTTGATCACCTCCACGTGGTGCTCTTTCATTTTCAGTCCGACGCCACCCACCAGTTTCTTAACCACCTTCTCTTTTCTCGACATCATCTTGCTAAAATCGAAAGTGACCTCTTTGGCATGTACTCCATATTTTTCGGCTCCTACAGCGTTGTCATACAATTTTGCGCTGTAAAGCAATGTTTTGGTCGGAATACAACCTTCATTCAGACAGACACCGCCCAATTCACCTTTTTCAATCAGGACGACTTTAAGTCCTTTGTGACCGGCGCGTTCTGCTGCTACGTAACCTGCAGGTCCACCACCGATGATTGCCAGATCATAATTTTTGCTCATCTCTATTTTATTAATGATTAAAGTTCAATGATTAAGTTTTCGATTTCTGTCGCAATTTGTTTCAAAAATCGTGTAGCTTCTCCACCATCAAGTGCCTGGTGGTTGTAGGTAAGACTCAGTCCAAGGTGCGGTACAAACCCGTAAACCCCTTCACCCAGCTCTTTAGGACGGGGAACAATGGTATTGACACCCAGAATCGCAGTCTGAGGCAGGTTAATCACGGGAGTGAACATTTCAACCCCGTAGTTTCCAAGATTGGAAACTGTAAAGGTAGCTGCCTCGGAAGCCAGAAGATCAGGATTGATGCTGCCATTCTTGCAGGCAGCGGCAACTTCCTTCATCTGACCTGATAATCCCTGAACTGACAGGTCATCCGCATTCCGGATCACAGGAACCATCAGTCCGCGGTCAGTGTCAACAGCAATTCCCAAATGTACTTTCCTGAAATATTTCATTGATTCATCCATGAAATGCGAATTCACCTGCGGATATTTTTTCAGCGCTTTGATGACGGCATAACAGATCATGTCGTTGAGCGTGATATTGGTTGGATAACCTTCGTCGACTGCCTTCTTGACCAATTTTCTCAGGTGGGTGATTTGTCTCGCATCGGCAGATAAATGATGCGTCAGCTGGGCCGAATTCTGTAATGAATTGAGCATCGCCTTGGCGATCAGCTTGCGTATGTTCGATAATTTTTTGATTTCGAAATCCTCAGAAACGAGCGGGGCAGCCGCAGGCTGTTTTAAATCTTTGGCAGTAATGGTTCCTCCCAGTCCGCTGCCGGTACAATCGGAGCAAAGTTGTTCCTCTTCCGCTTTCTTTTTGGCCAAAGGGGTAATCTTAGGCTTCACTGCTATTTTATCCAGCAAATCCCTTTCAATAACTCTTCCTTTTGGACCGCTTCCGCGGATTCCGGATATTTCAATACTTTCTTTTTCGGCCAGCATCCTGGCACGTGGCGAGATGAAGGAATTGGAACCTGTCACTTCAATTTCAGTGACAACGGCAGCAATCTCTTTTTTCGTTTCAACTTCACGGACAGATTCTGATTCAGTTTTCGCAGGAGCAGTTTCTGCCGGACGTCCTGAACCAACGGATTCATTCGCCTCACCAATTACGCAAACCTCTTTCAGAACAGGCACCTCGTCGCCGGATTCATAATAAAAAGAAAGGATAGTTCCATCTGCAGGAGCAAACTCTTCGAAAGAGGCTTTGTCAGTTTCGTAGGCAAAGAGGAGCTCCCCTTTAACTACCTGATCACCTGCTTTCTTCGGAATCTCAGTCAGAATACAACTTTCAACAGATTGCCCCTGCTTGGGCATGATCACAATGGTTGCCATATCAACATATTTTTTACAAAGCTAAATATTCCAACTTGTAAATACAAGTATTCATGTTAATTATTTATTAATTCATAACAATTAATATCATTTAATTGATTTTTAGATATTTAAAAAATATCACAAAAAAATCATGTGTTTACAAATAATACCAAAAACTTATTTTAACTTTGCTGACCTGATGAATTTAGTGATGACAGAACCCTTTGTAGCCTACAAGCCAGAATTGCCCCGCCACAGTGCTGTGTATGAGATTCTGCGCCAGCACATCAACGACGGTGTGTACAGTGAAGGTGACCTTCTGCCTTCCGAAAACGAGCTGTGCACCATCCACAAGGTAACCAGGCCTACGATCCGGAAGGCTTTGGACCGGTTGTCGAATGAAGGTTTTATCGTCAGGCACCAGGGGAAAGGCAGCATTGTCAAGGGGGCGCCCAAAGGGGTTGGAATTCTGGCGATGAAAGGAACCACTTCGGCCGTTGGCAAGGAAAATCTGCTGACCCGGATTGTCGTCAAACCGGAAATCAGAAACTGGAGCGAAGCTTTCTCTTTCTCCCTTTCCCGTGTAGAGAAGGAATCGGGTTGTATTTATATCGAACGACTCCGGTTGGTCAACAACAAACCCGTATTTTTTGACATTACCATGATTCCCAATATCAATTTTCCACGTTTCACGGGAAGGAATCTTGAAAACAAGTCGTTGTTCGATATTCTGAGAAAAAACTACAGACTGGAGGTCAAAGGCGGAGAACAACGAATCCTTGCCATCACTGCAGACGAACGGTTGCAACACTATTTCGGGGTACCGGCAGGCCACCCGGTTGTTCAGCTCAATCGCAAAATTGAAACCAACCGCGAAGGAATATATATTTACAGTCAGGTTTTCTGCAATACGGACGAGTTTGTACTGAGTGGAACCTTCTGAAGATGTTGCAG
>JBAXUL010000056.1:0-25232 GCA_037129695.1 Prolixibacteraceae bacterium | reverse complement strand
CAAGGCATGCCTTGTCTCCTTTTCCCATACATTTTTTCGTGGCATGATTTGATCCTGGTCGAATAAGAGACAAGGCATGCCTTGTCTCCTTTTCCCATACATTTTTTCGTGGCATGATTTGATCCTGGTCGAACAAGAGACAAGGCATGCCTTGTCTCCTTTTCCCATATATTTTTTCGTGGCATGATTTGATCCGGGTCGAACAAGAGACAAGGCATGCCTTGTCTCCTTTTCCCATACATTTTTTCGTAACATGATTTGATCCGGGTCGAACAAGAGACAAGGCATGCCTTGTCTCTACAGGTACTGCTTTGTATTTACACTCATCTTTGGTATCTTTATCTTTTCAATCAACCTGAAGAAGCGCATGGTAATCACTCAGAATACTTTGGCAGATGCCTAAGAATCTGATTTTTGCCAATTTTCCATGTTGTGTTATCATCGATTCGCCTATTTTGCCTATACAAACCAAAATGAAGACAATCCTGAGCCTGTTATCCGGGATATTCCTGATCTCCTGTTACCATCCCGTTACCTACCAGATCGGAGGAACTGGCCAGGAGAATATATCCATGAAAATTGCCGCGGCAGATCAGACCGGTGCCAAAACCGGGTTTTGGATCATGAACGACGGCACAATGATCCACCATTTCCGGGATGGATTGGGTAAGCCTGTACTGGTGATTCATGGCGGTCCGGGTGAACCCTACAGAAAGCCATGGGAAGGATTGAGACTGCTTAGTGACTGTTATGCCATCGACTATTACGACCAAAGGGGATGTGGTGGTTCAGACAGATGCATCGACAGATTAACTTCCAAAGACCAAAATGTCTGGCAAAAAACCCTGTATCAAAAACTGGGAATCGAGACCCAGTTGAAAGACATTGAACAGATCAGGCAAATCCTGGGAATGGAAAAGATTGTTCTGATAGGCCATTCTTATGGGGGAGTGATAGCGGCTCTTTATGCCATTGAATTTCCCGATAGGGTGGAGCAACTGATCCTGGTATCCCCTGCTCCATCCATCCGGCAACCGTTGGAAAAGAATCTGGATCTCTATAATATCCTCAACGAGCATTTATCGGCAAGTACTCGAAAAGAATTTAAATCCTACCGTGAACGCATCTGGGATTATGATGAGGTTATGCTTAAGAGTGAAAAGGAACTTCACGAAATGAACCTCAATTTTTTTCGATTTTATGATGAGTACCTGAACAATACCGGGATGTCACATACGATTCCGATGATTCACAATCTGATCGACATGGACAACATCGGGGGATGGCTGAATTATGCCTATGCCCTCAGCTTTCCTGATCAGTACGATTACCGCGACAACCTGAAGTCGATCAAAGCTCCCACCCTGATCATCTGGGGCGATAAGGACCTGTGTCAGCCTGACGGAATAAGCGATTATCTGATTCACATTCCCCGCGCCAAACAATTGAAATTTAAAAATTGCGGTCATTTCCCGTTTGAGGAAAAACCGGAGGAATTTGCAGAAGCTGTAAAGAGTTTTCTGAAGATCAAACCTCAGGTAATGGAAAAATGACCATGTAATATAATTTTCCTTTGCGATAATTGCCTGCCTGGCGCGACACTTTCAGCAACACTCCCGAACACGGAATTCAGAATCTTCGCCATCAAAAGAGTAATTCTATTATTGTAGTAAGGTAAAATAATGTACTTCTAAATTCTCATTCCATTCCAATTCCCACTCCCTAATTCTCCCACCTCAATCGAGAATCCCCGTCATGACAACAGCCTCATTCTATGCCTTTGAATTCTGAATCAGCAAATTTTGTAACTTCACCCCTCCATCAGCGTAATACAATAAAACTAAAAAAAGAATCATGAAAATATTCCAATTTGGAGAGAAGGTAGAAGGATACAACATTCCTGTATTAAACGAGCGTGAAATACGCGCCGGAGCGGGCATCCTGTTCCTGATGATGTTTACCACCATTCTTGAAGTAATGTACAAGGGGAATTTCGTACCACTTAAGTTTGCCGTGGTCATCTTTATGACCGATATCCTGATCAGGGTATTGATCAATCCGAGGTTCGCCCCATCACTGATCATCGGCCGTCTGATTGTCCGCCGACAAACACCCGAATATGTAGGTGCCAAGCAAAAACTGTTCGCATGGATCATCGGGATCATCCTGGCTGTAACCATGTTTGTACTGTTGATTGTGGTCAACTCCTACAGCCCGATCACAGGCATTATCTGCCTGATCTGTCTGATCTTCCTCTTCTTCGAAGCGGCCTTCGGCATCTGCCTGGGCTGCCTGGTCTATTCATGGATCTACAAAGAAAAGGCACAGCATTGTCCGGGTGAAGTTTGCGAACTCAAAGACCGTCAGGCCATCCAGAAAACTTCCTGGGGACAAATACTGATCGTACTGGCATTCATCGTTTACGTTTACCTGGTCATCGTCACCTTCAAGGAGAGCTTTAGCAAGAAACCGTTTGACCTGTTTGGCCTCGAGAAGCATGAAGTAGTGAAGTAGAAATCACCCTAAGTATTTTTCTACCAAAGGCACGACTTGAACAGATTGCTTCGTCGTTCCTCCTCGCAATGGCGGGGGATTGGCGAGAAAAAGTTGAGAATTGGGCGGTATATCGCCCAATTCTCAACTTTTTCTCGCCAATCGTTTTATAAGGTAGTCTTGTCACTGCGAGCAGAGCGAACAATCTTTTGCCTTAACTGAATATTAGAAATCAATATTTTTTCATTGTTGTTTTATTGGAGTAACTTGTAATAGGAGGAAATCAGAGTCTTTTGTTTACATTTTATCCAATAAAAATCATACAGTAACCTGTGTTAATGTGACAAGCGATCTTGGGAAAAGAGTTATGCAGCATAAGGCCGGCTTTTAAAATCATTCATTTTCAGTAGATACAATGCCACAGAACTGGTATATTTTGAACTTTTCCAAAATATTGAGGATGCCATTAGAAGAGAGAAGCAGCTTAAGTCAGGTTCAGGGAGAAATAAAATTGAACTAATCAATAGATTTAATCCGGAATGGAAGGATCTGATGATTAAATCAAAAACCCAAAATATCCATTTTACTCCCTAACCAGGTCAGTCAAAAAAAGGGAAAAACCAGCTAATTTTGAAAATCTATCCTTAACTTTACCCTTGATTTCTACTACTACTAATATTTCTACCAATGATCAGAAAAATCATGCTCAGTGCTACTCTGCTGCTATTGTTTTGCAGCGCGTGGACACAAAACACCATTGTTTCAAAAGCTGTTGTTCAGCAAGAAATTATGTTTCCTTACCAAGCCGAACACACCCACGGCAGTTCCATCGTCCAGCTTTCCAACGGCGATCTTTTGTCCGCTTGGTTTCAGGGCAACGGCGAACGGAATTCCGATGATGTTCGTGTGATGGGATCCCGTCAAAAGAAGGGCACCCATATCTGGGATACCCCCTTTTTGATGGCCGACACCAAAGGTATTCCAGACTGCAATCCTGTCCTTTACATCACCCAAGAGGGCAAGCTCTTTCTCTTTTGGGTGGCTGTCCAAGCCAACCAATGGCAATATTCAGTCCTCAGGTTTCGTACCTCCACCAACTATCTGGAAGCAGGTGCCCCCAGGTGGGAGTGGCAGGATGACATTCTATTGAAACCCGACGACAGCTTTGCAGCTGAAGTAGTCAAAAAACTAAAGGAGGCGGGTGATACACACGCAGGATGGGCAGCCTACGCGCCCAAATACGACGATCAGATCATCGAAGCAAGCAAAGACAAAATGAAGCGCAGTTTCGGATGGATGACAAGGATTCAACCTGTGACGCTAGCCAGTGGAAGAATCCTGCTTCCGCTTTATTCTGACGGTCTCAACATGTCGATGGTGGCTATCTCTGACGACAACGGCACTACCTGGCGACCAAGCCTTCCCATTGTGGGCCGCGGGCCGATCCAGCCTGCCCTGGCGATCAGGAAGAGCGGTGAAGTGGTTGCCATCATGCGCGACAGTGGCGATGGCCCCGGAAGAGTCTGGATGAGTACTTCTACAGACAACGGAGAATCGTGGTCGCTGGCCAAAAAGACAGATATCCCCAATGAGGCGAGCGTTGAAATCTATGCCCTGAAAAACGGCAAATGGGTCTACTTCGGGAATGATATTTCGGACGGCCGTTACCAGTTATCACTCTACCTCTCTAATGATGAAGGCATTAGCTGGTACAAAAAAGAGGTAATCGAACTCTCGCCCGACCGCAAGGCAAGTTTCTCCTACCCTTGCCTAATCCAGACTACCGATGGCCTTATCAATGTCTCCTATTCCTACAATGCCGGCCGAGCCAGCGGTGAGGCAATCAAGCACATTGTGGTGGACATCAATAGGATTACAAATTAAAAATTAAAAATTGGAGGAGCCTTCCCCCAATTTGTAATTTGTAATTTTTAATAAATTTAATTGTGGTTTTGGGACACGAATTCGTCCGCTCGTCCTGGTCGACCATCCGTACTACTCGCCCGCCTTCCGGTGACCCTGGTGGTTCCCCCTGTCGCGGTGGCGGAAATCCTTTTTGGCAGGAGCTCTTCGCTCACCTCCCCTTCCTCCGCCTGATGAGGATCGGGGTGCCATAGGCCTTCTCGCGGATGGATTATACACGGGTCCGTCGCCGATTCCTGTCGGTAAGGGTATCTTGATGATATCCCGCTCGATCAGTTCTTCAATCTTGCGGAAATCATGCATGTCGTTGTCGGAGATCAGCGTAATGGCAACGCCTGAAGCGGATGCGCGGGCCGTACGTCCGATGCGGTGGACATAGTCCTCCGGATCACGGGGCACATCGTAGTTCATCACCAGATCGATGTTGTCGATATCGATCCCACGTGAAACAATGTCAGTGGCAACCAAAATCTGAGTCTCCCTGTTCTTGAAACGGAGCATTACCTCTTCGCGCTCTTTCTGTTCGAGGTCAGAAAGCATGCCGTCGGCTGAAAAGCCCATTCGTCTGAGTTCCCGCACAAGCCCGTTCACATTGGCCTTTCGCGAGGTAAATATCAGCACACTTTTGTAATCGGTTTTGCCCTTGAGCAACTCCTTCAACAAAGGCACTTTCTGCCCTTCATAAACCATGTAGGCAGCCTGGATGATATTTTCAGCCGGTTTGGAGATGGCAATGTTGATCTGTTGGGGATCCCGGAGGATCACATTGGCCATCTGGCGTATTTTCGGAGGCATGGTAGCAGAAAAAAGCAAGGTCTGCCGTTCAACGGGAAGTTCAGAGACAATCCGCATGATGTCGTCGTAGAATCCCATATCAAGCATACGGTCAGCTTCATCCAGAATCAGTGTCTGTATCGTACTGAAATCCGAATATTTCATGTTGATGTGTGAAAGCAACCTGCCCGGAGTGGCGACGATGATATCGGCACCTTGCACCAAGGCTGATTTTTGCTGATCAAAGGCAGCACCTACGCCACCACCGTATACTGCCAACGATGAAGCTCCCGTGAAATAGGAGAATCCCTCTATCTGCTGATCAATCTGCAACACCAGCTCCCGCGTAGGAGCAATGATCAGGGTATGCATCCCTGTGTGGCCCTCCCTTGAAATATTATTGAGGATAGGAAGCAGGTACGCTGCGGTTTTACCCGTACCGGTCTGCGCACAGGCGATCAGGTCTTTCCCCTGCATGATGACCGGAATGGCAAACTCCTGAACCGGTGTACATTTCTCGAAGCCCATGGAGGTCAAGCCATCCAATACTTCGTTGGTAAATTCAAAATCTGTAAAATTCAATTGATTGTAATCTTAAATGAACGATATTATGACACGTATAAAACCAGCCCTTTCAGGTATTCACCTTCGGGATGATAGATATTGATCGGATGGTCGACCGGTTGGGACAACTGGTGCAGAATACGCACCTCCCGTCCGGCTATCGCGGCAGCCGAAAAAACGGCTTCGCGGAAGTTGTTCCTGGTCACAACCTGTGAACAGGAAAAGGTAAAAAGGATACCTCCGGGCTTGATCTGGCGAAACGCATTGGCATTTAGCCGCTTGTAGCCTTGCAATGCCTGCGACAGCGCACCGCGGTGCTTGGCAAAGGCTGGAGGATCCAGTATGATCAGGTCGTATTTATCCTTGATGTCCTGCATGTAATCAAAAGCATCGGCTACAAATGCCTCGTGGCGCGTATCGCCCGGATAATTGAGTTCTACATTCCGGTTCGTCAGTGCAATGGCTTTGACGGACGAATCGACTGAATGTACAAGGTGTGCTCCTCCCTGCATGGCAGAAAAGGAGAAACCTCCGGTATAGCAAAACATATTGAGGACGTCTTTCCCTTTTGAGTATTGGGAAAGCAATTTCCGGTTTTCGCGCTGGTCGATAAAAAATCCGGTTTTCTGACCCTCTTCCCAGTCGACGTTGAAGCGGTTGCCATATTCGATGACCTCTCCGGCGGATGATTTCCCGAAAAGATAGCCATCTTTGGCTTCAATATCGGCTTTGAAAGGAAGGGTTTTTGCACTTTTGTCGTACACAGCAACCAGCTTTTCTCCAAGAACCACTTTGAGCGCATCAACAATGGCTTCGCGTACGAGCCACATGCCAACGGTGTGAAACTGAAGGACCACAGTCCCATTGTAGTAATCCGCAATCAAACCGGGTAATCCGTCTCCTTCACCATGAATAAGCCGGAAGACATTGGTATCCGGGGCATCAGTCAGCCCCGTCGTTTGACGCAATTGATAGGCCTGTTCAATCCGGTGCTTCCAGAATGAATCATCTGGAACGCTCTCCCCGAAGGAGAAAACCCTGACCGCGATGGAACCGATGCCACAGTGGCCATACCCAATGATTTTCCCATCACTTTTCTGTACAGAAACAAAGTCACCTTCCTGCAAAGCACCTTCTATACGGTCAATAGCGCCCGAAAAAACCCATGGATGAAACCGTTCCAACGACTCCTCCTTGCCTTTCTTTAAAATGACTTTGGCCAAAACTTGCATAAAATTATTTTTGAATGAGACCAATGTAGATGTGGTAGGCAATCCATGCATCTGTGGCGGCATAAATTTGTTGTTGTTCTGTCAGGACTTGGGCTTCCCAGTTGGATAACCTTTGTGATTTTGAGATGCGTACACCCGTAACGATGGCTGCAAGTTTCTTCAGGCTGAAATTTTCGATGCCAAATTCTTTAACCATTTCCTGAAGTTCGATGAAACCTCCCGGCTTAAATGGAGCAATTCGCTGTAAAATTTTGATGTCATCGCGGATGGCAGCCCCGATCTTCAGAATCGAAGGAGAAGCCAATACCTTGATGAGCCCCGGAGATAATCCGATCAGATTGGTTCTGATCAGGAAAGCCTCATCTGCGGTAGAAAGCTGCAACAGCGCCACCTGATGATTCTGTCCCTTTTTAAAGGTTGGACGCGTTTCCGTATCAAAACCCAGAATGGGTTGTTGTTTGAGATAATTTACGGCAGCAGTCATCTGCTCCACTTTTTCAATCAGATGAATCTTCCCTTCAAAAAAAGAGAGCGGAAGTTCCGTAACCTCTTCATCTGTTATACTTTTTCTAAACTCTTTGATATTTTCACTCATTCAACTACAATACTTTTTCCGCTATGCGGAATATTGATCTTATCTTCTTGTTCTCTACAAGTACCATTTGAAAAGAATCTTCAACCCGTGAGGGATAATATACTGGCAGAAAACAATTTCATGATCAAATTTCGTTCACGATGGGACGAAAAATCCTATGTTATCTATAATTCTACCCGCATTTTGTGCCAACGGCACCTTTTTGTATCATCAATTGAAGCAATTATACAATAATTGAACTGCTTGCAATTACTTTCTTTAATCAATGTTCGCGTTACCGTATACCTGCTGATGCACTGCCCGTAATCCGTTTACCAGTTTCTGCCCCCAGTATTGTTCGAAATTATTTCTGCATTCCCAGAGTGCAGCACGCATGGCATCTACGGTGCCGATCCGGTAAGACAGGATGAAATCTTTTAAATCCTGGTAAATATCTGCCACATTTTCTGAAATATTGGCCTCCACATTTGCTTCTCCCAATGGCAGGCCGGGCTCGAAAATTTCAGGATAACTGTCCAGTTCTTTCAGTTTAGAACTTATTTTCTTCAAGATGAAAAGATAGTCACTCTCAGTTACAAATTTCTCCGGCGACTCTTCAACCTCCTCTTCATCAATCTCAGGCAGCAACGATGCCTTCAGGTACAACAACGGGAATAGCTTTTGAAGCTTCCCCAGAAAATCTTTCCTGCCAAGTTCTCCTGCGGATTCGGTGAATGCACAAAACTCATTGGCTACCGTGGCAAATTCGATTACATTTCTTGAATAAACGACATCCGAGAAAAGGGAATGGTCTGTTGGTATTTGTTCCATGTTAACTTCGACAACTTATCTGCTGCAAAGGTAATCAAAGTTCCGTGAGTCAGCGCCTCCGGGTGAACTTATCTTTTCAAAACGAGCAGGTTGGATGCGTTTATTTCAAGGTCGCCGTGGTCGAGCAACCACCTGGCCACCTTAAGCACACTCTTCTCATTCCCATTACATTGACTGACCACTTCCTTGATATCCATCGGCACGACAAGCAATAGCTGTCTTATTTTGAGCGATATTTCTTCAAATTCACTGTTTGAGATCCCCGACTGGTGTTCTCCCCTGCAAACATCACAACTACCGCAGGATCCTGAACCGGGTTCACCAAAGTAGGCCAGCAACTGCACGCTGCGACACTGATCCTCGGACTGGGCATATTGAATAACTGCATCCACGCGGCTCTGATAATTCAATTTACGGTCGCGGTAATTGGCATTGGATATCCGGATCCTGTTCCTGTCGACCCGTTCTGTTAAAAATTGAATGACAGGTGCCTCTCTGCGAGGAATATAATGGATAATTTTCTGCTGCGACAGATATTTAAGATTCTGATAAAGCTCATCGGCAGTCCAATTTAGTCGCCTGGCAAGTACCACTTCGTCGATTCTGACATAATCATTGAACAATCCGGTGTAGGAGCGCAAAAGTAATCCGATCAGCTGCTCAAGACTTTTGCTTCCAGTCTCGATTCTGTACAATTCATCCCGGTGCGCGAGAAAATAGAGCCGAGATGAATTGTCGGGATCATCCGTATATTCGAGGTATCCCTCCCTTTCCATCAGTTTCAGGCTGTGATGGACCATGGTAAATTGAAAACCAAACTTCCTGGCAAATTCTTCCGGCTGGAAAGTATAGAATCCGTCTTTCCCGCTTCCGACAGCGATCTGAAGGTAATCGCACAAGGCCTGGTAAACATCCCGGATGCGCTCAATTTCAGGAAAAGAATCGGTCATCATTTTGTGGAGTCTTCTCTTGTCTGAATCGTTGCAGATCATCAGCGCGACAGCACGTTCCCCATCACGACCTGCCCTGCCGGCTTCCTGAAAATAAGCCTCCAACGAATCCGGAAGATCCGGATGAAGGACGAACCGAACATCCGGCTTGTCGATGCCCATGCCGAATGCGTTGGTAGCCACCATCACCCTCGACTCTCCCTTCATCCACCGGTTTTGCTTTTCCCTGCGCAATGCAGGATCCAGTCCGGCATGATAGAAATCGGCAGAGACATCCTGGTGCCTCAACAGATCCGATATTTCACGGCATTTCTTCCTGCTCCTGACATAAATAATGCCGGATCCCTTCGATTTGGATACAGTGTCAAGGAGGTAGCCCAATTTATCCTCCTTCCGGCGCACCAGATAGGTCAGGTTGGTACGGACAAAACTCTTCTTTAGCAGATTTTTTTTGGGAAAAAGAAGTCTGTCCTGGATATCATCAACGACTTCCGGGGTCGCGGTAGCCGTAAGCGCCAGCACGGGTATCTTAGGGAAGAACTTGCGTATTTCGGCAATCTGAAGATAGGATGGTCTGAAATCATAACCCCACTGCGAGATGCAATGCGCTTCGTCGACGGTGATCAAATTAAGTTTGAAACGGATCAGAAACTCCAGAAAATTGGGAGAGGAGAGTCTTTCAGGTGAAACATAGAGGAATTTATAATCCCCATAAACCGCATTATTGCTGGCTATTTCAATTTCTCTTGCCGACATTCCTGAATAAATGGCCAATGCTTTAATCCCTTTGGCACGCAGATTATCCACCTGGTCGTTGATCAGTGCAATGAGTGGAGTAACCACCAGGCACATGCCTTCTGTCGAAAGTGAGTATACCTGGAAGGTGATCGATTTACCTCCACCCGTCGGCATCAGTCCGAGGGTGTCATTTCCTGCCGCTACCGAATGGATAATATCCTCCTGCAAGGGTCTGAACTGATCAAATCCCCAATGTTTTAACAATATTTCACGGTACGTATCCATCGTTAACCAAACATATCAATTTTTTCACTCATTTTTCTTAATTTTGCGCAACAAAAGTCTCACCAAATTTTTACACCCATGTCATTTCTTTCAGATAAAGTGGTACTCGAAGGTTTAACCTTCGATGATGTGCTTTTAATACCCGATTATTCAGAGGTTCTTCCCAGGGATGTAAACATCTCATCACAATTTTCGCGCAACATTAAACTCAATACTCCCATCGTCTCAGCAGCGATGGATACTGTCACCGAATCCCGACTCGCCATAGCAATTGCCAGAGAGGGAGGCATCGGTGTCATCCATAAAAATATGACCATCGAACAGCAGGCCAAACAGGTCAGCGCCGTCAAAAGGGCAGAAAACGGAATGATCTTCGACCCGATCACCATCTCGAAGGATAAGCTGGTTGGCGATGTCCTCAAACTGATGGATCTTTACAAAATCGGCGGAATACCGGTTATTGACGATGAACGCCACCTGGTAGGAATAGTTACCAACAGGGACCTTCGCTTTGAACGCAACCTGAACCGCCCGATCTCGGAAATCATGACCTCCCAGAACCTGATCACGACTGATCTTACTACGGATCTTGAGAAAGCGGCAGGAATCCTGCAGAATTACAAGATCGAGAAGCTTCCGGTAGTGGACAAAAACAACAAACTGGTCGGACTGGTCACCTACAAAGATATTACCCAAGCCAAAGACAAACCATACTCCTGCAAGGACGACAAAGGCAGACTAAGAGTCGCTGCCGCAGTAGGTGTGACCTACGACACCATGGAACGCATTGAAGAACTGGTCAGAGCCAACGTGGATGCCATCATCATCGATACGGCACACGGCCACTCCAAGGGTGTGTTGGATATGCTGAAAGCAGCCAAATCCAGATTCCCGGAGAAAGAATTTATCGTTGGAAATATCGCTACCGCGGAAGCTGCCACAGAGTTGGTCTTCGCTGGTGCAGATGCCGTCAAGGTTGGCATCGGACCTGGTTCCATCTGTACCACCCGTGTGGTGGCAGGAGTTGGCATCCCGCAGCTTTCGGCGATCTACAATGTGGCCAAAGCCATTAAAAACAGTGGGGTTCCTGTAATTGCCGATGGCGGACTCCGTTATTCGGGCGATATCGTCAAAGCGTTGGCGGCAGGTGCCCAAAGCGTGATGGCAGGCTCCCTTTTTGCAGGGGTCGAAGAATCACCGGGTGACACAATTATTTTTCAGGGAAGAAAATACAAATCCTACCGGGGAATGGGCTCCATCGAAGCCATGCAGCAAGGTTCTAAAGACCGCTATTTTCAGGACGTGGAAGATGATGTCAAAAAACTGGTACCTGAAGGCATTGTGGCCAGAGTGGCCTACAAAGGCTCTCTCGCAGAGGTACTTTATCAGCTGGTTGGTGGTCTGCGGGCCGGAATGGGCTATTGCGGAGCAGCCACCATCGACAAACTGCACGACACAAAATTCTGCAGAATCACCAATGCCGGTGTGGCAGAAAGTCATCCGCACGATGTGACCATCACCAGTGAATCCCCAAATTACAGCCGCGAATAGCATCCGGAAGCGGATCATCTCCGTCAGGTTTAAATAAAGACCATAACCGAACTATTTATCACTTCGGAAATCGTCTTTGACAAGTGAAAAATTGACATGCAAAAACAAAATCGTTTTCATCTTCACAAACAGATCAGTTGGGTACTCCTCCTTTGGGCGGTGTTCATCCTCGGGGGTTGCCGCTATTTTAGCCGGTCGACCGCTGACGATTATGTGGCCAAGGTGGACGATAAAATCTTTTTGCTGAAAGACCTGAAATCCCAGCTGTCTTCAGGGATGACCAAAGCAGACAGTCTGGCCCGTGTCAACGACATTCTGACCCGATGGGTTAAAAAAGAGTTGTTGTTAAAGATGGCTGAAGAGAATCTGGATGAAAGCCAGAGGGATCTCTCCAAAGAAATCGAGGAGTACAGCAACGCACTTCTGATTCACCGTTACCAGCAACATCTTCTCTCACAGAAGATGGACACTACGCTGACGGGTGCCGATATCAGAAATTACTATGATCTTAATCCTGAGAAATTCAACCTTGATTACAACATCGTTAAAGCGGTATATGTTGAAATACCCAAAAACGTCGCCAAGACCGACCAGATTAAACGCTGGATGTCAGAGAATAGCACCCGTTCAATGAATGAACTGGAGAGTTACAGTTTCCAGTATGCTTCGAAGTATGACCATTTCAACAACGACTGGGTCAATTTCAACACCATATTAGCCCGAATCCCCGGTGTGACAGAAAACCCTGAAAAGTTATTGCGAAGTTCTAAATTTCAACAGTTCAGCGATTTAAACAATTATTATTTTGTTCAGATCAATGATTATGTACTGGCAGGAGAAAAAGCTCCCTACGATTTCGTGAAGGATCGGATAGAAAGTTTAATTTTGAACACCCGTAAAATGGAATTCCTTCAGGATCTCGAAAAAAATGTTTATGAGAAAGGCAAAAGGGAAAATCGTTTTACCATCAAAGAATTTAAATAGAATGGACATTTGGCAATTGACAATGAAAGTTCTCGGAATATACAATTACAAAATCGATACAGTATCATTTACTGCACGTTATATTAGTAAAGAAGATTATGTTTAGACACTTGATAAAAAGTTTTTTGTTGTCAGGAATTATCCTGAGTTCCTTGTTTGCTGCAAAAGCCCAGGACAAGGTTATTGATCAGATAGTGGCCATCGTGGGGAGCAATCCCATCCTGAAATCTGACATCGAACAGCAAGCCATGGATGCTCAGGCCCAGGGACAGACTACCGAAGGAGACATGAAATGTGAGATCCTAGAAAAGCTATTGGAACAGAAATTGTTGCTGGCTGAAGCCGATCTCGACACCAACATCGTGGTAACGGACAACCAGATCAATCAGAATATGGACCGCAGGATGAAATATTTCATTGAAAATATTGGTTCAGAAAAAGAGGTTGAGAAGTATTTTAAGAAATCAATCAACCAGCTCAAATCCGAGATGAGTGAGATGATTAAGGAGCAGCTCAAAACAGAGCAAATGCAGCAAACAATTGTCAAGCATGTGACTAGCACGCCCTCCGAAGTTCGTACTTATTTTAAGCAGTTAACCAAAGACAAGATTCCGCAAATCGGTTCTCAGATGGAATATGAACAAATCACCATTTTGCCTGTCATCACGGAACAGGAGGACATGGATGTGAAGGCCAAATTAAGAGAATTCAAACGCAGGGTTGAAGCGGGTGAAAATTTCGCCACATTGGCTGTTTTGTATTCAGAAGATCCCGGATCCGCACGAAACGGAGGTGAAATGGATTATGTAGGTCGCGCCCAGCTCGACCCCGCATTCGCCACTGAAGCATTTAACATTAAAGTCGGACAGGTTTCCAAGGTAGTCAAGAGCGAATTCGGATACCACATCATTCAAATGATTGACAAAAGAGGGGAAAAGATCAAGTGCCGCCACATTCTGATCCGTCCGAAGATCGACCCGAAAGAACTGGAGAAAGCGAAAAATCGGGTTGACAGTCTTACTACTTTTATCAAGAATAAATCGATCAGTTGGGAACAGGCAGCATACATGTACTCATCCGACAAAAATACCCGCAACAATGGAGGCTTGGTCACATCGCAAAAATCGGGATCATCCAAATTCCTGATGGACGAACTTGATCCTGATGTAAGTAAACTGGTTCCCAATCTGAAAGTTGGAGAAATCTCTGACCCTTTCCTTGGCCTGGATGACAAACAACGGCAGGTTTACAAAATCATCAAACTGATTTCCCGAACCAATGCCCATCCGGCCAATCTTCAGGAAGATTACCAGCACCTTAGCGAGATATACGTCGACAAGAAGAAAGAAGATACTTATCGCGCATGGCTGGCCAAACAACAGGCCAAGACATACATCCACATTGATGAAATTTATGTCAATTGCAATTTCAAACTGAAATCCTGGAAGAAGTAATCAGGATTAAGGAATTGTCAGTTATATAATCTGTTATGAGAATCAGTAAATCCCTGCATAGCCTTTTGATCTCATTGCTGATGATCATAGCGTTTCATGTGGTATCAGGCTCATTGCCTCAATCTGACGGCAAGAAGAAACGGATTGAAATTCTCAACTCTGACCTTTATACCTATGATGCCAAAATCATGGCCAATGCCGACCGTCTTATCGGTAACGTGAAGTTGGGTCACAGTAATGTTATCATGTACTGCGACAGTGCCTATTCCTACAAAGACAGCAACATGGTTGATGCTTTCGGACATGTCCACATCATTCAAGCCGACACGCTTCATGTCTATGGTGATAGAATCAGATATGATGGGAACAGCAAGATTGCCAAAGTCAAAGGCCAGGTCAGGCTGGTCAATAAATCCATCGTTCTGACAACGGATGAAATGGACTTCGACATGAGGTTAAATGTGGGCTATTACAACAACTGGGGTAAAATAGTTGACACAGCCAATGTCCTGGTCAGTAAAATTGGCCGTTACTATTCGGACGAAGACGTCTGCTTTTTCAAAGATTCCGTAAAAGTCACCAACAAGGATTTTGTGCTTACTGCAGACACGCTGAAATACAACACACATACCGAAAGAGTTTTCCTTGTTGGACCAACACACATTGCCGGTACCACCAAGGAAGGGACGCTCTATTCGGAAAGAGGATGGTACGATACCAGGACCAACATCGCGGAATTGTACAAAGCATCCAAGATTATGGGGAAAGAACAGACGTTGCAGGGTGACACCATCTTTTACTCCAAAAAAGAAGGATCCGGCAGGGCCCGAAGCAGAGTCATACTCAAAGATACCACCAACCATGTTGCCATTACGGGTCGTACAGGAGTTTACTTTGAAAGAACAAAGATTGCATTTGTCACGGATTCAGCAATTTTCATGCAATTTTCACCCAAAGATACCCTTTTCCTACATGCCGACACCTTGAAATCAATTCCGGATGTACCGAAGAAAGTGATTCCCAAAAAGGCAGAAAAACAGGAACTTGTCGCAAAAAAGACGAATTCCAAACCAACAGATTTAAAGAATTCAATTCCATTGAAGGCTGACACATTGATTCAAAAAGTCAATGCAGTCAAGGATTCGGTAGGTGTGAAACCAGCCTTGGCCAAAACTGTCACCAATGTCGAGAAATCGGATACTACCCGGAATGTCAAAACTACTTTGAATGCAGATACTGCTCAAGTCAGTGCGACCGCTTCGGTAAAAGATACTGCAAAAATCGCTTCATCATTGAATAAATCCGGAAACATTGCACTCAGTATTCAGAAAGACACCCTTACCATGAAGCCCGACTCAGGACAGGTTTCGGCTAAAAAACCGGTGACCATCGGCATAAAACCGCTTGGTAATGATTCGCTTGCCACCGTCTCTGATACATTACAAGGCAAAGGCAAGGAAGAACCAAAACTTTTCATGGCCTATCACCGGGTTCGTTTTTATAAAAAAGATTTGCAGGGAATGTGCGACTCACTTTCATTTGTGATGAAAGATTCATTGATGCGACTGTTTAATAACCCGGTATTATGGTCAGATGTCCATCAACTGACGGCAGAGAAGATTGAATATCAACCTCACAAACCGGATCCTTCCATCGCTCGGCTCGAAAACAATGGTTTTATTATCTCCAAAGAAGACACCATTAAATTCAACCAGATATCCGGCAAAACCCTGATCGGATACATTTACGAAAATGCACTGAGAAACATTGAAGTAAACGGAAATGCGATCACCTTGTATTACCTGAAAAACAAGGACCACTATTCGGGGATGAATAAACTGGAAAGCAGTAAAATTAGCGTCTATCTGATGAAAGGCGCGATAGACAGCATTTCATTCTTTCCAAAACCTGAGGGTAAAAGCATTCCTTTGAGTGAGTTGACAACAGATGAATCCTTGCTGAAAGGATTTGAATGGCGGGAGAGCGAAAAACCAAAAAGCCGGTTTGATCTCTACCCTATCGATGAAAAACGCAAAAAAATAGCAGGCCCCGATAAGAAACCTGCTTCAAAGGAATAATCAGTTACCTGAATATCAATATTCGTCTTCGTTGAAAAAGAAATCATCCTTGCTGGGATAATCCGGCCATATATCCTCAATGGATTCGTAGATTTCTCCTTCATCTTCCATTTCCTGAAGATTTTCAATTACCTCAAGCGGAGCGCCTGAACGAATCGCAAAATCAATCAATTCATCTTTCGTTGCAGGCCAGGGTGCGTCCTCCAATTTTGAAGCCAATTCAAGTGTCCAGTACATAAAATTTTATTTTAGATTGGTGTCAAACAGTTTTGCGATGATACAATTTTTTTATGAGAATAAAAATAGCTGAAAATTATTTTTCCGGCAGCCACTGAACCTCATCAATTCCTTCATCAACAGCCACTTTACGTGAAAGCACGAACAGGTAATCCGATAATCGGTTCAAATACGTGATCATCCCGGAAGGAACCTTTACCTCTTTGGCAAGTTGACAAACCCTGCGTTCGGCTCTACGGCAAACAGTTCTTGCCAAATGACAATAAGAAATAGTGTTGCTACCGCCGGGAAGAACAAAATGTTCCATTGGAGGCAATTGATCCAATATCCTGTCCATCTCATTTTCCAATATGGTGATGTCTTCCAAATTTAGCGTTAACCCTTTCGAAATGTTCACTGCAGATTCGTCTGTAGCTAGAAGCGAACCAATTACGAACAGGTTATTCTGAACCGAAATCAGCAGTTCTTTGGTCTGATTATCTATTGGTTGTGACCGGATCATTCCAATCCAACTGTTCAGTTCATCTACCGTTCCGTATGTTTCCAACCTCAGATCAAATTTCTCAACCCGTGTTCCTCCAATCAGTCCTGACGTACCGTCATCACCTGTTTTGGTATATATTCTCATGAAATTTAATATTTAGCAATTAGCTTTTGGTACTGGTATTGGTTAAAAGGCAGGTCCCATCGTCTCCCAGTCTCCCAGTCCCCCAGTCCTTTCTTCTCCCTTCACCTCTCCACTTACACCTTCTACGCTAATAAATAGGATTAGGATTCACATAATCATGCTCAACGATTCCATCTTTCAATTTAATGATCCGGTAGGCATGCCTGGCGATATCTTCTTCATGGGTGACTAAAATAATCGTATTCCCTTTGGAATGTATTTCAGCAAAGAGTTTCATGATCTCCTCTGAGGTTTTGGAGTCAAGGTTTCCGGTAGGCTCATCCGCCAAAAGGATGGATGGTGTATTGACGAGTGCCCTTGCAACGGCTACGCGCTGACGTTGCCCGCCTGATAATTCATTGGGCTTGTGCTCCATCCGGTCTTCCAGACCCACATTCATCAGATGGATAGTCGCAATTTCCTCCCTTTTGGTTTTGCCTACACCGGCATAAATCAGTGGAAGCATGACATTCTCCAAAGCAGAATACCTGGGCAATAAATTGAATGTTTGAAATACAAATCCAATTTCTGTATTTCGGATCTCGGCCAACCTGTCGTCATCCATCAGACTGACATCTTTGTCGTTGAGCTGATAATTACCGGAAGTAGGTGTATCCAGACAGCCTATGATGTTCATCAGGGTAGATTTTCCGGATCCTGAAGCACCCATAATGGCAACATACTCACCACGTTTAATGTCCAGGGATACCTTTCTCAGTGCCCTGACAATCTGGTTACCGACCTGATAATTCTTGACAATATCCCGCAATTTGATCACATTTCCCATCAGAAAAAATTTTGAAATACAAACTTAAGTGAAATTATTTGGGTTTGGTTGGTTTAGGCTAACTTCTTTCACAGCAATTGTCGAAATAGAATACAATTTTTCAGTTTCACATCTGACAAAAAATAAATTTTCAGAATCGCAACACAAAATCCTCCTTTTGCAATCCCCGGCCGCAGATAAGAATACCAATTTCAAAAAGATCAAGTGACACCCGAACGGTCTCACTGGTTTTGTGTTGATTCCAGATCGTTTCCATCTTTTGGGAATGATGGATGTCGCAGATCACAATGACACCGGCGAAATCAGTATTTGCAAGCGTTTGCGAGAGTATTTGGTCGCAGTATCCGGGATTCATCGGATGCTGAATGACCATCAGATCAACAGGAATCACAATTCCGGACTCTGCAATGTGGATATTTTCCAATTCATACACCTCAACCAGTCTTCGGCAAAAAGAACGGTAATGGTCGTTCTCAACCTGCGCTTTTAACGGAATCCTCCGGTCGGCCAGTGCAAGCGCCAGCAGTGTTACCCCGAAAGTGGACCCGAAAAATGCAATTTCACCGGGTTTGAATTCATTCACCAATCTGAAAAGAAGCCTGTCAAAGCGTTCAGGCAACTGATGTCTTTTTTTAATCTCACAGGAACTGAGGTTTGATCCAGTATTTTCATCCTCATGAAAAGACCTCATATCCAGAATTTTCAGCATGTTCCTCACATTTTCGTCAGCCGCTTTCAGCAACGGCCATGCAGAAAAATTACCGCTGTTTTCAATTACTGTAGTGATCAGCCTGAAAAGAAACGGCGAATGGATCCCGTGCCCCTTTCTGTGACGGGCATGCAGGAGATAAGAGATTTTTTTTCTGCAACGGTAATTCATTGAACAAGTGACCTAAATGGACTAAATTGACTCAAATAAACCAATGATTTCGAAAACATGATGAGGTTTTCTAAAGCAAAAATAGTTATTTTCGGTGAGGCGAAGTATTACAGGCATTTTTGACACCTCAATTCACCCGAACCATTTTTATGTTGGAGCAAGAGATCAAATTCCTTCCGGGGGTCGGCCCCAAAAGAGCAGCGATCCTGACGCAGGAGCTGAAAATCAACACGGTGGCCGAGTTGCTCTATTATTTCCCCTACAAATACATTGACCGCACCAAGTTCTATAAAATCAGGGAGATCAATGAAACCCTGCCCTTCATCCAAATTCAGGGTGTGATCAATTCACTGGAAATCATTGGCGAAGGCCGAGCCCAACGGATGGTCGCCAGTTTTTACGACGGTGAAAATCAAATGGAGCTGGTCTGGTTCAGGGGAATCAAATTTGTAAAAAGCACCCTCAAAAAAAATTTCCCATACATAGTTTTCGGCAAACCTACCGAGTTCAACGGCAAATGGAAACTGGTTCATCCCGAGTTGGAAGAAGTAAGTGCCGAAACCGGGAAAAAGGAGGGATATATTCAACCCTTTTACAACACGAGCGAGAAGATGAAAAGCAATTTTCTCGTTTCCAGATCCATTCTCAAACTTCAACAAACTGCCCTGCAACTTTGTAAAGGAAAAATAACAGAAACGATGCCTGCCTGGCTGATTGACCAACTCAAGCTGATGCCTTTGGAGACCGCACTGATTAATATCCACTTTCCACTTGATCCGCAAACACTGCGCAAAGCAGAATACAGACTCAAATTCGAAGAACTTTTTTACATCCAGCTTAAGCTTCTTCATCTGAAGCATGAACGTCAAAATAAATTCAAGGGTCAGATATTCAAAGAGGTGGGCAGCCATTTTAATGATTTTTTCCATCATCACCTTCCTTTCGAGCTAACCGGTGCCCAAAAGCGGGTCATCAAGGAGATCAGGAAAGATACCCTTGCGGGAAAGCAGATGAACAGGCTTTTACAGGGAGATGTAGGAAGCGGTAAGACCATGGTAGCCCTGATGATCTCCCTGATCGCCATGGACAACGGATTTCAATCATGCATGATGGCTCCGACGGAGATTCTCGCGCAGCAACATTATCAGTCGGTGATGAAGTTAATAGGCGACCTGCCGGTGAATGTCAGACTGTTGACGGGTTCTACAAAGAAATCAGAAAGACTGGTCATCCATCAGGAGTTGCTGAGTGGCACCCTGAATCTGCTGATCGGCACCCATGCTCTTCTCGAAGATATCGTTGAATTTAAAAATCTGGGGATGGTGGTCATCGACGAACAGCACCGTTTCGGGGTGATGCAGCGTGCAAAAATGTGGCGTAAAAATTTCATCCCTCCCCATGTTCTGGTGATGACAGCCACACCAATTCCCCGGACGCTTGCCATGACCGTCTACGGTGATCTGGACGTCTCTGTCATCGATGAATTGCCACCTGGCAGAAAGCCAATCAGGACTTTCCATTATTACGACAACCACAGGACCGAGCTGAACCAGTTTATTCGCAAGGAAATTGCGCTCGGCCGACAGATTTACATTGTTTTCCCTTTGATCAAGGAGTCTGAAAAACTCGATTTTAAAAATCTCGAGGAAGGATTCGAGCACCTGAGGATCGCTTTCCCGCTACCGGATTATCAAATCAGCATGGTGCACGGCAAAATGAAGGCAAAAGAGAAAGAGGAGGAAATGCAGCGTTTCAAACGCGGTGAGACTCAGATTCTGGTTGCCACGACGGTTATTGAAGTAGGTGTAGATGTGCCGAATGCCTCCGTCATGGTCATCGAAAGTGCCGAGAGATTTGGTCTTTCACAACTGCATCAGCTAAGGGGCAGGGTCGGCAGGGGTGCCGATCAATCCTACTGCATTCTGATGAGCAGTGTGAAGCTGAGCCACGAAAGCAGGCAGCGTCTTCAGACCATGGTTGCCACCAACGACGGATTTGAAATTGCAGAAGCCGACATGCGATTACGGGGACCGGGAGATCTGGAAGGGACCCAGCAAAGCGGATTGGCATTTGATCTCAGAATCTCCAACCTGGCAAAAGACGGGCAGATTTTGCAATATGCAAGAGACAAGGCAGAGGAAATTCTCGACGCTGATCCACTATTGGACAACCCAGAAAACAATATTCTGATCAGGCAGTTAATGGCCCTCAGGAAAAATCACCTGAACTGGGGAGCAATCAGTTGATTCGATGATGAGACGATTCGACAATGAGACAATGTGCGAATCAGGTAGGGGCTTCCTGTGAATAGCCACGGTTTAAAAGAGATAAGGATTGGCAGAGAACCTCCCGTACATAGGTGTTTTCTTAAAAAAGCGATGAAATGAGCTCGGAAGGAAAGAACAAAGAATAAAAGAAGAGACTCGGGAAATGACCGAAGACAAAAATTGTTAAATTAAGAAAAGAGACTAAATTTGATCACTTGCATGAACAATAAAAACAACCTCCTATACCAAGCGTACACTCCGAAAGATGAACAATCTTCCGATATCAACAGGATGATGTTCGTTGCTCTGCTGCCCGCGATGATAATGGCTGTAATCTTTTTCGGTCTCAGCAGTCTGATAATGATGGTGGCAGCAGTCCTTTCCTGCCTATTTTTCGAAGTACTTATCAGGAAATACATCCTGAAAATTCCTGCAACATTACGTAGCGGAACTGCATTGATTACCGGAATTCTTCTGGCTTTCAACCTTCCCGCAGGATTACCGGTCTGGATCGTAGTTGCCGGCTCACTGGTTGCCGTAACGATTTCCCAAAATTCAGCCGGCAAGCTATTTGGTCATCCTTTTAACGCGGTACTGATAAGTCGATTGCTGCTACGGATATCGTTTCCGGTTCAGATGACTACATGGCCGGCGGTCATCACCGAAACCGATGCCCTTACCGGATTAACCCCGCTCGGAATGCTGAAAGACGGTTTAAACAGCGGAAAAACGATCTCGCAAATCTCGTCCGGCATCCATTTTCCACCCTATTTCGATCTTCTCTGGGGTAATGTAAATGGCGCTGTTGGTGAAATTTCAGTCGTAGCGGTACTGATGGGAGGGCTCTATCTGCTTTCAAAAAAAATAATTTCCTGGCACATGCCGGTAGCAATTATTTGCTCTGTTCTCTTTTTTGAAGGCATCCTTTGGGTAGCAGCCCCCGGAAGTTTCATGGATCCTGTATTTCACCTGATAACAGGAGGCACCATGCTGATGGCCTTTTTTATGGCGACAGATCCTGCATCAACACCGGCGACACCAAAGGGGAAAATCATTGTCGGTATCGGTATCGGATTAATAACCATACTCGTACGGAACACGGGAGCCTTTTCCGAGGAGGGCTTTTTGGCCGTACTGACAATGAATGGACTCACTCCCTTTGTCAATAAGAAAACCCAACCTAAACAATCAGACTGAAAGTCGGATTGCAAAATATTCAATAATCGGGTAGGTGGTATAATTCCTGCCATGCGTGTAAAAAAGCATGAAAATCGCAGAATATCTCAATTCTAATCTGGGAAAAGAGCAATCCTTTATTTACCTTTGAGAGAGTTTAAACCAAAATCTGAAACTTTAAATTGAATCGCCGATTCATCCATCTTCATTCATCCATTTAAAATTCTAATAATCATTTAAATACCAAATATCATGGAAATTTTCTTCCCGATCATCGTTGTCATTGCTGTAATCATTATCTCCGGATTTCGGATTGCTCAGGAATATGAACGTGCCATCGTTTTCAGGCTGGGGAGGTATTCAGGCACCAAAGGGCCGGGACTCTACTGGATTATTCCGCTTATCGACCGTCAGCAAACCATAGATATCCGTACCAAGACCGTGGATCTTGAGCAGCAGGAGACCATCACCAAAGACAGTGTCACCATCAAGGTCAATGCAGTGCTTTGGTTCAGGGTAACCAATCCTGAGAATGCCGTCATCAAAATCGCCAACTACAACCAGGCAGTTTACCAGTTTTCCGTCACAGCGCTAAGGAACATTATTGGGCAACACCACCTCGACGAAGTTTTGCGCGAACGTGAAACCATCAATGCGACGCTGCAAAAAATCGTAGACGAAACCACTGAGCCATGGGGGGTGAAAATCGAAATGGTTGAAATGAAAGATGTCGAGATTCCTGAATCCATGCAAAGGGCCATGGCTCGTGAGGCTGAAGCTATCCGCGAGAAACGTGCCCGCATCATCAAGGCAGAGGCCGAACTGGAATCTTCCATCAAACTGACGCAGGGAGCCAAACAGATGGAAAGCAGTCCGTTCTCACTTGAATTAAGAAGAATGCAGATGCTTTCGGAAATCGGAATTGACAACAACACCACTACCGTGATCCTGATGCCGTCGGAATTTACCAATGCGGCAAAAAGTTTTTCGGAGATGGTGAGTAAACAACAGAAAACGAAGGACTGATTTTTCGCTGATAATTGAGAATGAAAAAATTTGTTTTGCTGCTTTTTTGTGTGATCCCATTTGTCCTTTTCGGAAAAGAGACAAGAAAAGTCATCGTTAATTATGTCTATCCATCCTACAAAGAGATCTTTTATGTCTTGAAATCGGATTCTGCCGTCAGACATGGATCTTACAGACTTGTTTTAAACGGGAAAATACTGATAGATGGCTTTTACAAGTCCGGGAAGAAAGACAGTCTATGGACCGGGCTCAACGAAAAGGGGAAATTACGATTCCGCGGTTCATACAAAGAAAACAGGCGGGTTGGTATTTGGGAGTTCAATAACGAAAAAGGAGAACAGGAACAGAAGCTTGATTTCACCAACAACCGGATAATCCTTTACCGGTCGCAATTAAACGGATATACTTTCAGAGTTCGTAAAGGGACCGATTCGATCTATTCCTTTTTGGACAGGCCGCCGCTTTACCTCGGAGGAATGACCAGAATCAATGAGTTCATTTCCAATACCATTGTGCCTCCGCTGCACAAAGCCAATGAAAAAGCACTGGGTACTGTCTTCATAGAGTTTACAGTTGACAGTATGGGGAGGACATCA
Source organism: Prolixibacteraceae bacterium (assembly GCA_037129695.1). Taxonomy (GTDB): domain Bacteria; phylum Bacteroidota; class Bacteroidia; order Bacteroidales; family Prolixibacteraceae; genus CAINVV01. The sequence continues at coordinate 1,165 of JBAXUL010000056.1, read as the reverse complement.
GGTCACCATATACTCAGGGGAATTGGAAAACGTTGCAACGAAGAAGCTTTGAGAGTTGTGAGAGCTCTACCGGATGAGTGGTTTCCCGGAGTGCTCAACGAAAGGAATGTTACCGTAGATTATATCATTCCCGTCATTTTTGAGGAAAAAATGTACGAAGATAGTCTACCATTTATTATTTCATGAAAATTTAATTAGACAAGACAATGACAGACAACACATTAATCACCACAAGTACCAGTCTGGAAGGCTACCGGATCATCAAACAACTTGGATTAGTCAGAGGTATCACGGTTAGATCCAGAAATATTTTTGGCTCCTTTGCCGGTAGTCTCATGACTATTTTCGGCGGACGAAATACCATTTACACCGAATTATGCGAGAATGCCAGGGAAGAAGCACTTCAACTGATGATTGAGCATGCCAGGAAAGCCGGAGCCAATGCCATTATCTGTATGCGATACGATGCCAATGACGTGATGACCGGACTGACCGAGGTGCTTGCCTATGGTACCGCCGTGGTGGTTGAAAAAATCTGATTTTAATGAAAATAGACTATAAATTCACAACCTTTCTTTTCCTGTCGCTCCTCGCCGGATTTCTGATTTCCTTGAATGATTCGCGTCCATCGTGGGATGACACAGGTATTACGGCAGGTCTGATCGTGCTGACCACAGCCCTTTTTGGCTACCTCATTCCCAAATGGCCATGGATATGGGCTTTGACTGTCGGACTCTGGATTCCGATGCATGCGATCGTCCTGAAAGGCGACTATCACATGCTTCTTGTTTCCTTATTTGGCTTTGCCGGCGCCTACCTTGGCGCAGCCATAAAAAACAACAAACCTGCATCAGATTAATCTGAACTTTGGGGTATTTGCCACTGATCGTGGAAGAAAACAGAAATAAAGTCGACTCCGGTGCAAATGACACATTGAATTCGTGATATTAATATTAAACCTTTGTGGCTGGAAGAAATTTCAACCACAAGGGACACAAAGGATTTCTCGAAGGCCTCAAAGTGCCAGCTTTGGGATGGAAAAACTCTTTTTTTGATCACCCTTCGACAAGCCAGGGGGCAACCAGATTGCCTGTATATTCAGGGGAATCAACCATAATGATCACCCTTCGGCAAGCTCAGGGACCGCAACTGAAACGATTTATTA
>JBAXUL010000055.1:0-25568 GCA_037129695.1 Prolixibacteraceae bacterium | reverse complement strand
GGAGCTTCCACACAGATCGGCGCGACAGCCGTAACCGGTTCAACCTACAGCTGGATATCGTCTCCAGCCGGATTCACCTCTACTCTGGCCAATCCTACCGTATCACCATCTGTAACCACAACTTATACTCTTGTAGAAACCATTACTGCTACCGGTTGCACCAATACCCACCCTGTTACAGTAAATTTGGGTTCATTACCGGCAGCGGTTTCTGGGGCAGACAGAAGCATTTGCCTGAATACCGGAACCCAGTTAGGTACATCAGCTGTACCCGGATCTACTTTCAGCTGGACATCGTCTCCGGCTGGATTCACCTCAACGGTGGCCAATCCGGTGGTATATCCAACGGTTACCACCACTTATACTCTGGTAGAAACCGTTACCGCCACCGGGAGCACCAATTCGCACGCCGTAGTGGTGACTGTGAATCCTCTTCCCGCAGCTGTGGCAGGAACAAACAGAAGCATCACCTCAGGCGCTTCCACACAGATCGGTGCAGTTGCAGTAACCGGTTCAATCTATAGCTGGACATCATCTCCCGCCGGCTTTAGCTCAACATTGGCCAATCCGACTGTATCGCCAACAGCAACCACAACTTATACACTGGTTGAGACGGTAACCGCTACAGGTTGTACCAATACTCACGCTGTGACTATTAGTCTGGGTTCTTTACCGGCAGCATTTGCAGGTGCAGACAGAAGCATTTGTCTGAATACCGGGACCCAGATAGGTACATCAGCCGTGACCGGATCAACGTACCGTTGGACATCCTCTCCGGCAGGATTCACCTCAACGGTGGCCAATCCGGTGGTATATCCCAAAGTTACCACAACCTATACCCTGGTAGAAACAGTTACTGCCAAGGGAAGTACCAATTCGCACTCGGTGGTAGTCACTGTAAATCCGCTGCCGGCCTCAGTAGCAGGTGCTACAAAAACTATTTGTCAGTATTCTTCCACGCAAATTGGAGCAACACCCGTCACAGGATCAACTTACAGTTGGACTTCTACCCCCGCCGGTTTCACTTCATCACAGGCTAATCCAACCGTTTCACCATTGGTTTCATCTACTTATTCCGTTACAGAAACCATTGCTGCCACTGGATGCTACTCGTCGCATAGTGCAGTTGTTTCGGTGAATCCTTCTCCTACAGCAAGTGCGGGTTCAGACAGGAGCATCAATCCGAATAGTTCCACTCAAATCGGAGCAACACCGGTAACCGGAAGTTCTTATAGCTGGTCTTCGTCACCTGCTGGATTCACTTCAACAGTTGCCAATCCCACCGTATCACCATTAGTTGCTACGACCTATACGCTGGTAGAAACATTTACTGCAACTGGCTGTAACAATTCCCATACTGTTACGGTTTCACCGAACTCATTGCCGGCTGCAGCGGCAGGTGCCAACAGGAGTATCTGTTTGAATACAAGCACTCAGATTGGATCCTTACCGGTATCAGGAAGCATTTACAGCTGGACCTCCAATCCTGCCGGATTCACTTCCACTTTGGCCAATCCAATGGTATCGCCTGCAGTTACTACCTCTTATACGCTGGTGGAAACCAATACAACGAACGGAACTGCCAATTCACACGCAGTAGTGGTAACAGTGAATCCTTTGCCGGCGGCAGTGACCGGAACCGACAGAACCATTTGCCCAATCACATCCACGCAAATCGGTGTTGCCCCAGTAAACGGAAATACCTACAGTTGGAGTTCCAACCCAGCAGGATTTTCATCCACACTTTCCAATACGACGGTGTCACCCCTGTCGACAACTACTTATACCCTCACTGAAACCAGTCCCGTAACCGGATGCTCAGCTTCAAACAGTGTGATACTTACGCTAAATCCTTTACCAGCAGCCGTTGCAGGGGCAGACAGAAGCATCTGCTTGAACACCCAGACACAAATCGGCGCGGCCTCAGTTCCCGGAAGTACCTACAGCTGGTCATCATCTCCCGCGGGATTTACTTCCACATTGTCCAATCCAACGGTATCACCTTTAACCACAACAACCTATACTGTAGTGGAAACCTATACTGCCACCGGATGCAGCAATACCCACCGGGTTGTTGTGGTGGTAAATCCATTGCCGGCTGCTGCTGCAGGGATACTGAAGACAATCTGTGCCAATTCATCAACTCAGATTGGGGCAGTCGCTGTACCAGGAAGTATTTATATCTGGACATCCTCACCTGTTGGATTTTCTTCCTCACAGGCCAATCCGACTGTTATGCCATCATCTACAACGAGCTACACACTGATTGAGACCATAACAAGTACCGGGTGCACAAATACACACAGCGTCCCTGTCATCGTCAATCCACTGCCTGCAGCAGATGCTGGATTAAGCAGAACCATTTGTATTAATTCCACATCCCAGATTGGTGCAGCACCAATACCGGGAAACACCTACAAATGGACATCAATTCCTTCAGGATTCGCTGCAACCACTGCCAATCCAATGGTATCACCTACCCAAAATACCACCTATTCCCTGACTGTCACAAACAGCAACGGATGCACCAATTCACAAAGTACGATTATAACAGTGAATCCATTACCCATTCCAACCATCAGCGGTCCAAATTTTGTTGGAGAAGGTCAAATCAACGTTAAATACATCACTGAACCTTCCATGAAAGATTACACATGGAGTGTTTCGGCCGGAGGTATATTGAATGATGGAAATGGAAGCAATGCCATTGATGTCATTTGGAATACGGCGGGAGAGCAGACTGTCAGCGTCAATTACAAAAATGCAGCATCCTGTGCTTCACCGGATCCTACCATAAAAAGCGTAACAGTCAATCCATATCCTATCCCGACAATAACCGGCGAATCTATATCATGCGTGGGTACTTCCGGCATATCCTATTTCACTGAAACCGATATGACCAGTTATGTCTGGAACATCACAGCAGGTGGCACCATCACGTCAGGGATGGGTACAAATGTCATCAATGTGACCTGGAACTGGCCGGGTGAGCAGTCTGTAAGTGTAAGTTATACCGATTCGAAGGGAGTTGCTGCGATTGCAAGTACAGTGAAGAATGTGAGCGTTTCACCCCTACCTGGAACGGCCTCAGTAATCAATGGATCGATTGCCGTTTGCGCTGGTTCACAAAATGTCATCTATTCGATTGCACCTGTCACCAATGCAACAAATTATGTGTGGTCTGTTCCATCCGGTGCAACAATTGTTTCAGGGGCCGGCACACCGATAATCAGTGTCAATTTGTCACAAAATGTTGCCTCCGGTTCTGTTTCAGTTTATGGCAGTAACGGATGCGGAAACAGTAATACCTCCTCATTGGCACTTTCCGTAACTCAGGCACCGGCGCCTGCAGGGAACATTTCCGGACCCAATATTGTTTGTCAGGGATCAAGAAATTTGACCTATACGATAGCACCGATACCAAATGCAACTTCCTATATCTGGAATATTCCCGTCGGAGCTGCCATCGTTGCAGGTGACAATACCAACAGCATTGTCATTGATCTGTCACTTAAAGCGGTTTCAGGACAAATATCTGTGTACGGTTCCAACAATTGTAACAAAGGCAACATTTCTCCGGCTTTCTACCTGGATGTTAATCAAATACAATCACTTCCTGTTGTCACATCATCAGGGACAAACCTTGTCAGTTCGTCCCAATCAGGTAATCAATGGTACTTTTCCTCCACCTCCAATGGCGAGGGCTCTGAAATATCAGGTGCAACTAATCAGTCTTATACTCCGACACAAACAGGGTATTACTGGATTATGACCACAATGAACGCATGTGGACAATTAATGTCCAATAAACTCTACCGTCAAATGTCAGGAGTACCGGACCAATACAACATTTATCCTGTACCCAACCAGGGACTGTTCACGGTATCTATCACTACTGCCATTCCCGAAGAATATACCATAGAGGTCTATGATCAGATGGGTCGCAAAACCTATGGTCAGCCGGGAATACTCATCAATGGTGAATTCAGGCAGGAAATTGATCTTCAACAGGTTCCGCCGGGTCTTTATCTGGTGGTCATGAAAAGTGCCCAGAATGTTACAAGCAGAAAAATTGAGATTATCAGGTAAGAGGAAATACCTTATCTTTTATGCCAACAAAGGATTAATATTTTCTGATATTTAATCATCGACAGTAAATAAAAGAATATTCATTCAAAGGCAAGATTTTTGGCAAGGCATTTACGATGTCTCTTGTATCAGGACAGCGGAAAGGTTGATGAGTCAATTAAGTTAAAAAGGAAGGCAAATCTGCAATTGCCTTCCTTTTTAAGTAATGCACAAAAAATAATGTCGTATTTTTTCTTTGCCGCCTTTGCGAGCTTTGCGCGACACAATTGGCAGAATCCTCAAAAAATGGGAATCAGCATCTACGACATTTAAATGTTCTATTAACTTTCTTTGGTAGTATTGGTCAAATTTGGTAAAATGATGGCATGTACAAACAATCACGAATTAACCTGCAATTTGTCATGGTATTTAAATATCAAATCAATACATTTAATGCCGGATTTTAATTTCAAACTTACGGTACAGAAATGGAATTAATATTCTCAATTATTTAATTTCAAGTACAGCACTAAAAGTGAAGCATCGCCCGATAATTTATTTGTATAAAACTATCGTTCTGTTTGTTATAATTCTATCAACCTCATTTTCGTGCCTTTCACAAGAAATACAGGAGTTGAGTATTACCGGAAGTTTTACGAAGCTCCCACTCAGTGAATTTTTTGCATCCTTGGAAAAAAGTTATAGAATTCGCTTCTTCTATAAGGAAGAGTGGATTAAATCCATGGAGGTATCCGGCAAATTTGAAAATACTCCGCTTACCCAGGTTCTCAACCAGGTCATAGCCGGTAAGGAATTGAATTTTAAATTTTTTCAAAATAATTCGGTTTTCATCTATCCGAAAAATTCAGACAAGCAACCTGAGTCAGGTGCAGAGGTAACACGTAATATTATCGTCGGTGACCCGCTCAATCAAGGCCGCTTTAAAAGGGCAAAACTAAACGGAAGGGTGTTTGAAGGTAAGACCGGCGAACCTTTGCAGGGTGCAGTGGTGTTTAATCCCGAAACCAAAGTAGGAGTTGCCACAGATTCGAAAGGACGATATACCCTTGATCTGCCAACCGGTGATATTCATCTGAAGGTTTCCTTTATGAGTTTCGAGAATCAATACTTCTCGGTCAATCTGATCCAGGATGGGAAAGCAGATTTTGAACTTTTTGAAAAATCCTTTGCCATCGCCGAATTAACTGTTGTAGGTGAGAACTCAAAAGCCTCCAAGGCACAAATGAGCATGATAAAGATGAGCTCAATTTCGGTCAAGGAACTTCCGGTACTTATGGGAGAAGCAGATTTGATCAAGAGCATGGTGATGATGCCCGGTGTTCAGAGTGTGGGAGAAATGTCTTCAGGTTTCAATGTCCGGGGTGGAAATACAGATCAGAACCTCGTATTGCTCAACGGTGCACCGGTATTTAATATTACCCATATGTTTGGGTTCTTTTCGATGATCAACCCCGACGCAGTTGAAGATGTCACACTATACAAAGGAGGAATACCCGCTTCCTATGGTGAAAGAATTTCTTCTGTCATGGATGTTCAACTCAAACAGGGTGATGTAAAAAACCTTAGCATCAATGGAGGTATTGGATTGGTTGACAGCCGCCTTACCATTGAAGGACCTCTTTCAAAAAAGAAGAGGAATTCATTCCTGATCGGAGGCAGAACCACTTATTCAGACTGGATGTTGAAACAATCTAGAAACCCGACATTCATGTACAGCATTGCCAGGTTTTACGACATCAACGGAACCCTTGACTTTGAACTGAGTCCCAGAAATCATCTGAGGCTCATGGGATACGTGAGTTCTGACGCCTTTAATTTTAACTCCAACACGCTTTACAATTACGGCAATGCACTCGGTTCACTGAACTGGAAAGTAAATGTTTCAGACAAAGTCATTTCCAATTTGTGCCTCTCCTATTCAAAATACAACGTCACGGTAGATCATAAGGATCCTCTCCAACCCCAGACCGATTTTATGCTGAAATCGGATGTCAGGTATGGCAATCTGAAGTATGCCCTATCGATTTATCCCAATGAGAAACATCGCATCAGTACTGGTTTCCAATCTGCGGGATACCTGATCAATCCCGGCGAGATTGCCCCAACACAGTCCATTTCAGGTGTGATAGCCAAATCTATGCCTACTGATCAATCTGCAGAAGTGGCTTTATTTGCGGATGATGACTTTGACCTGAGCAATAAACTTGCTTTTAATGTGGGCCTACGCTATGCCTGGTTTGCCAAATTCGGGTCAGGAATGGTCTACCAGTATGCCCCGGGACAACCCATGAGTATGGAAACCATTACCGATTCCATCAACTACAAGGCAGGGGCAATCATGAAGAAATACAATGGGTTCGAACCAAGGTTGTCCATGAAATATACGCTTTTGAACGGAGGATCCATGCGGTTCAGTTACCAGCGAATACATCAGTTTTACAGTCAGATATCAAATAATGCAGTAATCTCACCGGCAGATTACTGGAAATCTGCCGATCAATACCTTGCACCATTAATCAACGATCAGATCGCTGTCGGCTACTTTAAAAACTCGGCCAATGGAAAGTTTGAAACCTCTGTTGAAGTCTATTACAAGAACCTTCAAAATCTGATGGAATACAAAAACGGGGCAATCCTCGTAATGAATTCTCATGTTGAAACCGACCTGATGACCTCAAAGGGATACTCCTACGGAATTGAACTTCTTGCTAAAAAAACTTCCGGCAGACTGAACGGATGGTTGAGCTATACTTATTCAAGAACAATGCGGAAAGGAGAAAGTGAGTTTCCGGAAGAGCTGATCAACGGAGGGGCCTATTATCCTTCAGTCTATGATAAACCCCATGACCTTTCGGCTGTGATGAATTATAAGATTAGCAGGAGATGGAGATTTTCAGGCAATTTTGTCTTTTCATCTGGCAGACCCATCACGCTGCCTGAGCAAAAATACATGTTTTCGGGTAGCCAGGTAGTCGTATTTTCCGAAAGGAATAAATACCGGATGCCCTCCTATCACCGCATGGATATAAGTATTACACTGGATCAAAACCTTCGCAGTAAACATATGTGGAAAGGAAGCTGGACATTTGCCATTTACAATGTTTACGGCAGAGACAATACCTATTCAGTCTTTTACCGTAAAGGCGAACAATCCGGTTACGGTACCAATGAGAGCCAGTACAACATCTACAGGATGTCCATCATCGGCATGCCAGTTCCTTCGGTCACCTATAATTTCAAATTCTGATGCGAAAAGAACGATACCTCCTGTTGCTCCTTCTGCCACTATTCGTATCCTGCGAAAAGTTGTACCACCCTGCGATCGATCCAATGAGCGGATTACTTGTGGTAGATGCACAAATTACCAATGACCTTATTAAAAATGATGTTCATCTCAGCCGTACACGCAGTTTTTATGATGACCAGGCTGTCCGTGAGGTAACAGGAGCAAACGTAACCCTGAACGAAGTCGGGAGCAAAGTGGTTTTGAGAGGATACGAAAAGACAACCGGACATTATGCCTTTTTCGAGGTGCCTTCCTCGGGGAAACAATATTTTTTGCGAATTGTGATTCAAAACGACACCTACGAATCCAAAGCAGTTACCATGCCTCCACTACCGGTCATCAATAATTTCTACACCACCAAAGTCACCATCAGGTACAATGAGGACAGTGGTGAAGGAACTCCACGTACCTATGAAAAACCGGGCCGGGAAATTGATGCTGATCTACCTGTTAATGAAGCTTTGTCCCATTATCGTTTTAGTGTGAGATCCCTGATCGAATGGACCTGGTCTGCCGTTCCCGGCAGCCTGAACCCCGACTCCTACGGGTGGTTTTCCTACCAGAACAACGAGAGATTCATGCTGGCAGGTCCCGCAGATGTCACCGAGCCCGGAAAAATCATCAAGTTTCCTTTGCTCACGCTTTCCTACACTGCTTATGATTATTACCATTCCAGCCTTCGTTCATTGAATGCGACAGGATGGATCCTTTTTATCGAACAATATGGCATATCCAAAGAATCCTATGAGTTCCATGAAAAATTGAATAGTCAGTTTGCGGCAAGCGGCAGTCTATTCGACCCTATTCAGACTCAGATCACTAGCAACATCTTATGTAAATCCAAAACTTCGGAAATTGTTTACGGTTATTTCGACTTATATACCTATAAGCAATACCGCTATTTTTTGAAATTACCACCGCCACCGCTGGAACTTACTTTGCGCCAAATCTATCGTTACCCGGATATTCCGTTTGACGGGGAAATCATGGCTGAAAAGCCCAGTGCCACCAATCCCAATCCAGATCCAATCCGTCCTCCAATCTGGTGGGAAGAATAAATAATTACACTGATATTTTTTCGCAGTAGAAAGCAGACAATGTACCAGTTATAAAGAAACAGACATTTATCGTGAGAAGAATATTGATCCTAATAATACTTTTAGCCGCTATCAGCAGCAAAGCCCGGGAGAGCGATCATTTTAGGCTGTTTACTGACCGGGATATTTATGTCAGCGGAGAAACCGTATTGTTTAAATTGTATGCACCGCAAGAAGATTTTTCCAGCATAGTCAAAGTCGCACTGATCAATACAAGTGGAAAAATCATTACAGAGGTCAGCAAAAAACTTATTGATCAACAGACAGATGGATTCATCCTCCTTCCTGATTCCTTAAAAACAGGTACTTATCTCCTGTGTACGTCATCCGGAACAACCCAGACCTTAACTATCAGAGAGTTACTGATATGCAACAGATTTACAGGCTTTTCCGAAACTACATCTGCCTTAAGGGCGAAAGGGACCGAAGATGTTATGTTGGATGCAACAGGAATTCAAATGGAGGGCATCGGATTAAAATACAAAACCAGAGAAACAGCACATGTGCAATTACATGTGTCACCTGAAATGCTATCGCAACTCAAAGACAACCTCTTTGTTGCTGTGACAGCTCAACCAACTGGTTATCAATCGCAGGAAATTATTCAACAGACCACTTTGAAGGGCACTGCGTCGAAATCCGTCAACAGCATCGCAGTGGAAGGTATCGCCAAGGATATGGAAACTGGAGTGCCATTCAAAAATGGCTGTATCTACCTTTCCATTCCAGATTCTGTACCCGGACTGAATTACTTCATTACCGGAGAGGATGGCCGATTTAGCTTTCAACTTGACGACTACTACGGGAAAATACCCTTGGTGATTCAGGCAGTTGATGTCTTAAAGAAACGGCTCGTCAGGATTTCCATCGATCGTCATGACAGCCTCACAGAAGGATTACCCGAATTTGAAAACCGAACGCTTCCTGCAGATTTGCTGAAAACCATAGCTAACCAAATTGAAGCCGCCACTCTGAGCAAAATATTTAATTATCAGGAGCTTAAAATCAATGCACCCACTCCAAAAAAGAAGGATTATCCATTCTACGGAATACCAACGGAGGTCGTAAGACCGGCTCAATTTGTTGATCTTCCGGATTTTACAGAGATCTCACGGGAACTTTTGCCTGGCGTCAAATTTCGTGCCTACAACCGAATTCCTACCATACAGATCCTTAATCCATCCACGCTCAACTATTACATTGAACAACCTTTGGTTCTGTTGGACGGAATCCCTGTACAAGACCTCAATGTGATTAAAAGTATGGGAACCAAAGATATCAGCAGGATTGAAATAGGTCGAAAGGAAAGATTTTTCGGGGATCTTAGTTTTGCCGGAGTAATCGCTATCTATTCAACCCAATTGGGTTATGAGCACCTGGCAGAATCAAATGAACTGGTCAAATACAATCTTGATGCAATTCAACCCGATGCCATCCTGAACATTCCGGCGAACAGGCCGGCCAATGAGCCCGATCTGCGAAAAGTACTGGTTTGGAAGCCATCCATAAAATCCGCAGAAACAATTCAAATTGATTTTGAATCTTCAGATATTCAAGGCAATTATCAATTGATATTACGCGGCAAAACCAAAAATGGAAATGTAATATCCAAAGTGCAAAATTTTGAAGTATACTGAAATGACCAACAGAAAATTTTATTGGTTCCTCGTCTTCGGATTACTTGTTTCCGCATCACTCTTTGCACAGGAATCAATTCCGAAAAACCCAAATTCAGAAAGAATCAGAGGGACTCGCTTCATCCCCTATCCCAATTATTCCGGAAAACCATACCTGAATGACAAATTCATCATGGGTGAGATCGAATTGAACGACGGGACAAAAATCGCGAATATAGGCCTAAATTACAGCACCTATCGGGATGAACTGATCTATTACAACTCCTCAGTTTCAGCGCAGGTTCAGATCGATAAAATCAGCCTGAATGGATTTTCGCTTCCAGACAAGTATGGGAAGAAGAGGGTATTTCACCGCCAGTATTGTGGCGGCTCCTTGCATGGAGAATGCTACTTTGAGGTACTGTGTGAAGGGAAAATTTCTCTCCTGGCCTACCGAAAAGTAAACCTGGAGTCCTGTGATACCTACTACAGCAAGTCTGGACTTGCCTATCAGCCTGGTTATCTCTATTTCCTGTATTCGGCAGAAAAAGGCTATTCTCCGGTCAACCTTACCCGGAAATCACTTCTTTCGAAATTCAATAAACCCAACCAGAAACTGGTAAAAAAATTACTACGCAAAAACGGTGTAATGCTAACTGATGAACCTGGCTTCGTAAAAGCCTGGGATCTGATTTTGGACAATGGAATTACATTAAATATTTAAAAACAGTACACTCAATCTTCCTATTTCACAACATAAAATATCCAAAAATGTAAATTTGTAACTTCATATCCCTTTTGATCTAAAAAAATTCCATACTTTTATGATTCATTTTGGTTGAAGAAATATACTATTTCCCTTAAGATAAATTATCATTTCCCTTAATATCAACTAGTTATGAGTCACGAATTTAAGAATTCCGTTCTTTTTTCCGTGGTAATTTGTCGAAATCTATTTCTTATATTGCTGATTACATGGAATATAGAGGCAAATTCCCAAACTGCTTGTACTTCCGCTGACAAAATATCTGTCGGCAACATTACCGCAACAACTGCAAGAATAACCTATTCCCTGCCGAGTAACATCAGCAGCGCACTACTGGAGGTCAGAACCTCAAATAATCAAAATTGGCAACCGGTCAGTCTATCCATCAATTCAACTTCCGTTGAAATAAGGGATTTGTACGCTTCAACGAAATATACCTTCAGAATCAAAACAGTTTGCACAGACAATCCAACTTTAAATACAATATTATATTCAACAATCGGAACGTTCACAACGACCAATAACCAAATCGCTGTTGTAGAAATTTCAGCTCCGAATACAAAATCACCGGGAAATCTGACTGTTTCATGTTATCCCAATCCTGCTTCCAATGAATTGTCTTTCAAAATTTCGGGAGTAAGCGGCGAAATGGTCGAATTAAAAATGAGCAATATTTATGGACTGAACGTATTTCAGGGTAGATTTCCTGAAAATACGATCCAAAAAATCGATGTTCAGAGTTATCCCCGAGGCATCTATGTGATCAAGATCAGTCAAGCCGGCATGACTAACTCTATCAAAGTAGCGCTTAAATAAGGAAAGGAATAGCATTTGACCGTTTAAACAACTTCATGGATCATCCTCAATTTTCGTTGATTGTTATATGTGATATCCGGTTAATAGAAAATAGGCTGAAGATCTGAAAGGGCGGGGATAAATGCCCTTCCCTTTTCCAAAAACAAAGGTTGATTCATCCTAAATCTAGATCGTTACTGCTTGTATATTAACAACTTAATGCTAAACGGGAAGACCATTCCCGTTTTATGTAATTTTGGTTTATTAAGGGATCTTTTCCTCATTCATAGGATCATCGTTGATAGCCAACATTTCACCCCATATCGAATTAAAATAGAACCTGTTGTTGATGAGGAAAAAATACACCAACCAGCCATGTCCATACACTGCCAGATCAACACAGATTTGCAAATATCACACTTGACATTCTCATTTATTAACCTGTAATTCTACTAAATTAACGAACAAAAAATATTTTCGCATATTTTTGTTCGCGAGCTTTACGCGACACAACTGGCAGAATTATCGAAACATGTGAATCTGAATTTATACATTTACACGTTCTTAAAACCTAAGTCCTGAAAAAACATGAAAATACGGTCCATATCCCTGTTAATCATTTGCTTAATAAATAGCTTCACGGTAGTTGGAAAAATAATCAGCCCGGTTTCTTCTCCAAAAAATGGCTCCTTGGTACTGGAAAACGTTTTTCCCTTACAACTACAGCATTGCCATGGTTCGACGCTTGTCGAACTTCCCAACCACGATTTGCTCTGTGCGTGGTTCCAGGGTACCGGAGAGCGAACTTCTGATGATGTGGCAATCAGGGGCGCCCGATATAGCCACCAAACCCACCAATGGGGAACCTCCTTTGTGATGGCTGATGTTCCGGGATTTCCGGATATCAATCCGGTCCTGTTTATCGATTCCAAATCAAAATTGTGGCTTACCTGGTACACCGTAATGGCTTACCAGTGGAGCACTTCCTTGCTTAAAATCAGGTACAGTACCAATTACATGCAGGAAGAAGGTGCCCCTGAATGGAAGTGGCAGGATGTGCTGCATGTGAAAGCGGATGGAGCACCCGTCAACGGAATTGGCGAAAATGATCAGTTTGTAAAGACACTTACCAGGAAATTCGATGAATACCATCAATATCTGTTGCAGCAAGGAGATATCAGGGATACCGGAAAAGCAAATATTTCCGCAAAGGATTGGGACAAAGCAATCAAATTCTACCTGAGCATTGCTAAAGGATCCAATCTTGTAAGCGACGGAACCGAGGTGAATGACCTGGGTGAAAAAGTCCGAAAGCAACTTGGCTATCCATTGTTGCGCCGAATAGGCTGGCAGACAAGAAATAAACCTCTCCTGCTGGGTGACAGGATTCTGCTTCCCCTGTATTCAGACGGACTCAACCTCTCACTGGTAGCGATCACATCCGATTCCGGTGAAACATGGAGCTTCAGCGAACCAATATTGGGCGGAGGTGCCATCCAGCCGACACTGGCACTCAACAGGAATGGTTCCATCACTGCGCTGATGCGCGACAATGGTCCGGCGCCAAAAAGATTGATGAAGAGTGTTTCAAAGGATGGAGGATATACATGGAGTTCAGTGGTCGATACCGACATCCCCAATCCTGGCACAGCGGCGGATTTGGCGGTCCTTCAAAGCGGAAACTGGGCCCTGGTCCTGAATGACATTGAGGACGGCCGGTACCGGCTATCGGTTTGGCTCTCAAAGGACGAAGGACTGACCTGGCCATTCCACAAGACAATCGTCAATGGAAAACCCGATGGCATGGAAAAAGGCCATTATCCGGCCATCATTCAGACGAATGACCAATCCATACACATTTCATATACCAACCAGATTGTTGGTCCTGACGGAAAATCTGAACAAAAAAACATTGTTCATGCGGTCTTTTCTGAAACCTGGCTGATGCATTAACCTGATCCAGAAAAAGGTATGCCTTTTATTCGTCATACAACGTGGATAATCCCTTTTAATTTACTAGATGTTCTGATTGAATATCTATAATAAATTGACATTTATCAATATATTTTTATATTTGTATCAGATAAATGTACTGATTATGTCAGAATCCCAGGATAATTCGATGTGTGGAAATTGTTTGGAATGCAGATACGATTGCTGTTTCAACAATAGTCATTGTGGTGACTCTCACATATTTGGAATTCTCAATCCGGATGAGCTTCATTCACTGATGGACAACAAACGTCAGATCCACTTCAGGCCTGGAGAAACCATTATGAAACAGAATACTCCCTTAACTCATCTTGTTTGTATTAAAAGTGGCTTGGCCAAAGTTGTATCAGAGGGTCCAAAGGGAAAAAACCTGATTCTGCAGATCATCAAGTCAAACAGCATTTTTACCGGAGGAGGAGCCATTGTGGATGATTTCAGACATTTCACGGTGGCAGCTGTAACCGATATCGATTGCTGCTTTATTGATACCAGCCGATTGTACAATCTCTTGACAAAAAACAACACCTTCTCCATCGAATTGTTAAAGCATTCAAACAGCCAGCACATGAAGATGCTCAGTACCCTCATCAACCTAACCAACAAATACATGCCCGGACGCGTAGCAGATACGCTGTTGTATCTCAAAAACAACATCTTCGAAACAAATCCCTTTAATTTTATTCTCTCCAAACAGGAATTGGCCGACATGTCTGGGATGACCAAGGAAAGCTTCATCCGAAGCCTAAAAGAATTCGAAGATTCGGGTTTGATCCGACATACCCGTAATTCCATTGAAATCCTGAAAGAAAACGACTTGATTGAGATTAGTCGCAATGGCTAATTGATATATGTCATTAGTATATATGACCTAAATCAGTTTTTTGTCGACTAATAAATGCCTAAATATGTCAACATATCAACATAGATTCCTAATGACATATTTAACAATTCCTAATCTTTGCGCTTTAAATATCTCTATGAAAGATTCTGTTCGTAGAGGATATTTTATTTCAATCTTAATCTATTTTTAACCATATGAAAATTCAAAAATTTTTTAAACTGTCAATTTTTGCAGTAGCCTTGATGGCATTTGGTGCAGCGTGTGTGAAGGAAGGCCCTCCCGGACAAACAGGAGCACCAGGTACAAACGGAACAAATGGGAAAGACGCCAATACCACTTGTCTGACCTGTCATACGACGGCTAACATGACCGCCAAAGAGGCCCAGTACCAGTTGTCCAAACACTTCTTTGGAACAACCAGTGCCAGAAATACCAAATATTGCGCAAGATGTCACACAAGCGAAGGATTCAAGGAAATTACCACTCAAAACAAATATGTTGTATCCAACGATATTCCTAATGCTACCAGGATCTCATGTGAAACCTGCCATGCACACACTACATTTGAATTCGGAACTGACCCGGCTGCTCTGATATTAACCGTAAACGATCCGGTATATCTGAACTATTTCAACAACCTTAAGGCACAGGATTTTGGCAAGAAAAGCAATATTTGTTCAACATGCCATCAGATCAGAGGCGTAACAAGTATTGAATATACCGACGCCGCTGGCAAAGTCCAGAAATTTAATCAGTTGCCCTATTTCCCACTTGACGTAACGAAACAAAATACAACCGTAAAATATCAGGTCGGAACCAGCTTTGCTGTCCATGACGGAAATCAGTCAAACGAATTTGCCGGAATTAATGGCTACGAATTTTCAGGCCAGACATACACTCGAACATGGCAACATTCATCATATAGCTGCACTGATTGTCACATGAATGAATATGATGCAACGACAAAAACAGGCGGTCATTCATTGATTGTCAACAAAGCAAAATGTACTGCTTGTCATGGTTCAGATAAACTCACTCCAATTCAGAATACTATCAAAGCCAAATTGACAGAATTGGGTGATGCACTCGCTGCCAGAAAGGTTTTCAAGAAAACCGTGAATGCATCCACAGGAGCAGTTTCGTACAGTGCTGAGCCTACGCATGACTTCCTAGGAACAATATTTGCAACAACTGCACCTGTTGATCCTAAAAATCCACCCCTATATTCCAGTTTAACTGCAGCAAATACTCTTAATCCGGGCCCTACACCATCCGCTAACGGTTTGGTGGTTTATGCCAATACGATTTCAATGGCAGCCGATACTGATTGGGCAAACAGATTAGGTCGTGAATGGAAATATGGTGAATTAGGCGCGGCATACAACTATGGTTGGGTAAATTTCGGGACATCCATGGGCGTACATAACCCCAAATATACTCTTCAACTTCTTCAAACCTCGATTGATTGGTTGAAAAGCAACTAACATCCAAATTCTAATAAAAAAGACTTCCACTTGAGAAGTCTTTTTTATACTGGATGATAGGAACCAACTCCATGACGTGTACATTAGCAAGATTTTGCGTGAATAAATATAACTCGCATTGGAAAATTCTGACACTCCTTAATTATTACTAATTCATTCCAAATGAAAAAATCAATTAAATATATTTCAACCCTCGTAATTGGGCTTCTTCTGTATGCATGTACTTACGATTTCATCGTCAAGGAGGAGTTACCACCTGTAGATCTGACGGTCCCTGTGTCATTTTCAACTCAGATTGCTCCAATTTACAATACTGAGACTTGCGTTTCCTGTCACAAAACTGGAGGTCAGGCACCGGATCTAACTTCAGCGAATGCCTACAATAGCATAAAGGCCATGAACCTTACAAATGCAACAACTCCGGAGTCAAGTTTAATATATACAGAACCGCTTAAAGCCAATGCTGCAGTTCACGGCTGGAAGAAATATTCCGATGCAGAAGCACAATTGGTTCTGACCTGGATTCAACAAGGGGCCAAAAACAACTAATCAGGTAAAATTTTAGAAAAAGTAAAATGAAGAAAACCTTTATATTCCTCGCAGTAGGATTCTTAACATTCGCCTGTCAAATGGTCCAGGGACAAACTGACTCAACGGCAACAACTCCTGAGGTAGTAGTCAATAAGCCCGTTCGCTTTGTCTGGGAAAGTGGATACCTGATTGATCAGCAAACATCCAAGGTCGGTCCTGTCAATACCCTTGAAGCGGCGATTCAGCACAAATTCGGCTCCATGCAGAAGGGTTTTCAGGACCTATTTGGAATTTACGCACCGGGTGCCAACCTCCGTTTGGCACTGGATTATGTCTTATTCAAGAACCTTCAGTTGGGTTACGGAATTCAGAAGAAAAATATGTACAGCGATTTCAATGCGAAATGGTCTCCATTTCAGCAAATGAATACAGGAATACCAATCTCACTCTCGTTTTATGGTAACATAGGAATAGACGGAAGAGAGAAATCAATCTGGGAAGCTGATAAGTATTATCACTCTTCAGACCCCAATCCTTACACCAAATACGATTTCAGTTTTGCCAACCGCCTCTCCTTTTTCGGACAGTTCATGGTTGCCCGCAAATTTACAGAAGCCATTACGTTGCAGGGGGGAGCAAGTTTCACCCACTTCAATACTGCTCCATGGCACAATGACCACGACAAGGTTGGGTTACATGCCGGAGGCCGCATAAAGATTTCACCCCAGGGTTCCTTTATTTTTAATGCGGATTTTCCACTACAGATACAATCCATCTCTGAACAGGCAGATCAGAATGTCCACTCCCAACCTATAGTATCTTTTGGTTTCGAAGTTTCGACCAGCACTCACGCCTTTCAGATCTATGCCGGAAACAACCAAACCTTATTGGCACAGGACGCAATGCTGAATAACCCGAATAAAGTCCTGCTCGAAAATTTGTGTTTAGGCTTTGTCATTACACGACTATGGGGATTCTAAAGACCTGAATAAAATACAAAAGTTAGAATAAAACCCATTTTTGACTCCAAAATAAGAGCCCACATTCAAAAAACCACTTCCTCAACGGATGTGGTTTTTTTTCTTTCTCTCAAAAAAATGCTTTGTTTTTAACTAATCCAAATACAGATTCGAAGTTTCTGAAATTTGAGATCTGAATTTTGCAATTTTAAAATTTAAAAATACAAAATTCAAAATATTAAAATTACACCCGTTTCTCAGGAGAGCGATAATTACAAATTTCAGCTATTATGCAAAGATACCCCCTCAAACATAAACCTCACTAATACAAGATAGATCAAATACAAAGCACCCCCCCTTTACATTTGATATCTGAGAATATTATTCCGTTCACCACAATAATAATACTGTTGAGATATTCAACAGTATTTAAATTTTTTAGTGATATATGTCAACATTATTGAGGATATACATTTCATATTTCACTGTTCTATATACAGAGATATCTGTCAATCTATCAACATATTTCTATTTGTTTTGAGAATTTACAATTTTTAACTTTACAATCGTGTCTTTTTAGACTAATTGATGATTCAATTAAAAAATACTGTTTATATTCTTAAAACTTTCAAAATCTATGAAACTACAGAAATTTTTCAAACTCGCGATTTTTGCTCTAGCCCTTTCAGCATTTGGTGCTGCCTGTGTAAAAGAAGGCCCTCCCGGAAAAGACGGAACCAATGGTGCTACCGGTGCTGCAGGAACAGCAGGTAAAGACGCGAACGAAACATGTAAAATGTGTCACACACCCGCAAAGGTTGACATCATTGCAGTACAGTTCCAATATTCAAAACATGAAACCGGAGAGGCGGCCATCACAGAAAGCGGAAACGCAGGTTGCAGTCCTTGCCACACCCAGGGTGGTTTTCAGGATGTTGTCGCCAGAAAAGTGCCTTCTACATTCACATTGGCTTCAACAGGTAAATATGTAAACGATTACGCATGCGACGTAACCAAGGCATATGGTGAATTGTTGTGCAGAACCTGCCACAGTTCTATCCACGAAACCTACACTTCAACCGACCTGCCAAAATTAACATCGACAGCAGCTGTTTCGTTGACTTTCCTTGGAGGAAAAAAATCCGTCAACCTGACCCAGGATAATGGTGCAAGTAATCTTTGTATCAAATGCCACCAACCACGTCCGTTTACCTTCAACAACACCAAGAATACAGCTTATACAGGTGACGTACTTGATTATGCTTCCCTGGCTTCCAAACCAACGGATGTATTTTTTGATGGTACTTCAGCAGCGACGATTGCTCAGGCTAAAATCCTTCCTGGATATCGTACACATACCCATTATGGTACAGTTGGTGCAATTGTTTCAGGTACCTGCGGTATTGAATTTACAGGTCCGATGGCATATGCCCAGGCCGTACATGTAACAAAGGCATCCTGCTCACAATGCCACATGGCTTCCATGGTCGGTGGAACAGGTGGTCACAGCTTCAATGCAAAAGGAAACTTTGCCGGTTGCAACATTTCAGGCTGCCATACAGGTGTGACTGCTACGAGCGCGAAATACTGGGTGAACCCAAGAGCTACCATCAAAGGTTTGCTGGAGCAATTGGCTGCCAAACTAAAATACAGCGGTGTTGAATTCCTAAACAGAAATTCAGATGCTACCTCTAACTTATGGGCAGGCATAACAACCAACAATTATGATGGTTACCTGAACGTATATGATCCAGCAACCAACCCAACAGGTCAGAGCATGAATCCTGGTCAATTCCAGAACGCCAGTCCTGCCGCTACTTGGACAGCCGAACAAAAAGCATACAACCTAACATTGCCTGTTCTGAAAATCTCCAATGCACAGTTTGGCGCGATCATTAACTTCCAGTTATGTTTACGCGAATACTCACTGGGTATTCACAACCTGGATTATTCAAAAGCGTTGTTGACCAACTCTCTTGCAATTATCCCATAATGAGATAAAAGGATCTGATATAAAAAAGGCTTCTCTCAATTGGAAGTCTTTTTTATATCGATTTCTCAAATCTCCTCAATGAAACGAACAAGAGCCGGAACTTGCACAGAAACACTTGCAGGTTCACCTGACAAACCGGGAAAAACAGTGCGACCGTTCAAATATTCATTATCTAACAAAGTTATTTTCGCATGAAAAAATCGAATAAATATTTTCTTCTCATTGCATTAAGCCTTTTGCTCAATGCATGTACTTACGATTTCATCGTAAAAGAGGAGTTGCCGACTGTAGATCCTACAGTTCCGATTGCATTTGCGACACAGATCGTGCCTATTTTCGCGAATAGTTGCGTTTCTTGTCACAAAACAGGAGGACAGGCGCCAGATCTTTCTGCTGCCAATGCTTTCAACAGCATTAAGACCATGAATCTGATCAACGCGACGACTCCTGCATCCAGCATAATTTACATGGAACCCGATCCGGCGAATACAACAGTACATACCTGGAAAAAGTATTCTGCAGCTGAAGCACAACTGGTTCTGACCTGGATTCAACAAGGTGCAAAAAACAATTAATCAGGAAATCTAAGAAATCAAGAAATGAAAAAAACCTTTATATTCCTTATTTTGAGTATTTTGCCCTTCACTTATCAATTAGCACAAGGTCAAACAGACTCAACAGCAACTGCGCCTGAGGTAGTTGTCAATAAACCCGCTCGTTTTGTTTGGGAAAGCGGCTACCTGATAGATCAGCAAACCTCCAAAATTAGCCCGGTTAATACTTTGGAAGCTGTTATTCAGCACAAGTTCGGTACCATGGAGAAGGGTTTTAAAGACCTTTTCGGACTTTATGCACCGGGAGCAAACATCAGGCTGGCGCTGGATTATGTCATTGCTAAAAACGTTCAGTTGGGCTATGGTATCCAGAAGAAAAACATGTACAGCGATTTCAACGCGAAATGGACACCGTTTCAGCAGATGAATACTGGAATGCCTGTCTCGCTGTCATTTTATGGCAATGTAGGAATCGACGGCAGGGAGAACTCAGTATGGACCGCTAACCAGTATTATCACTCCTCTGACCCTTATCCTTACAGTACTTATAGTTCTTCATTCTCCAACCGTTTGTCCTACTTTGGACAGATGATGATTGCAAGGAAATTTACCAATGCAATCACGTTGCAGGGTGGAGCCAGTTTTTCCCACTTCAATACGGTTCCATGGCATCAGGACCACGACAAAGTTGGATTGCATGCAGGTGGCCGTGTAAAAATCTCCCCGCAGGGTTCGTTTATTTTCAATGCTGATTTTCCACTCCAGATACAATCCATCTCTGAACAGGCAGATCAATCTGTCCATTCTCAACCCGTTGTCTCTTTTGGTTTCGAAATCTCAACCAGCACCCACGCTTTCCAGATCTATGCGGGAAACAATCAATCTATGCTACCACAGGATACGATGCTGAATAATCAACAGAAACTTATCTGGGAAAACTTTTGTGTCGGTTTTGTCATTACAAGATTATGGGGGTTTTGAATCCTTTCAACAACGGATTACATCAACTTATATCAGCTAAATCAGGCATGACATAATCAAAAATATGAATAAGAAGCCACCATGAAAATCAATGTGGCTTCTTATTTTTTTTGTTTTAGACCTGTAAAAAGTTACATAACTCAATTTATTCAAGGTATTCAACGTCAATTAAAATTCAGATCGAAAATGAACTACGCTGTTAAGCTAATCAGAGGTCTCCTGCTAATTATATTTCTTTCCGGTTTTATCGGAGTAAGGGCAGAGGAGAAGCCAATTCCGACTAAAACTGACAACCAGAGAACCAACGACCATTGCTTGAAATGCCATGCTCATAACTATTTCAGTTACGACAACACCATCGAAAAAAAACTGGTTAAACACAAGATGGAACCTGGAATGAGGATCGACACCCTCTTATTTTACCAGTCCAACCACAAAACATTTAAATGTACAGACTGCCATTCAGAAGATTTTGCCAAGTGGCCACACTCTGCTGAGGTGAGAATGGAAGCTAAAATGATCTGTATTGACTGTCATGGTGGCGATGAAAAATATGCCAAATTCCAGTTTGAAAAAATTGAGGCTGAATTTGCCCTAAGTACCCACGCCACCAAACATGCCGGTGATTTTAACTGTTGGAGCTGCCATGAACCACACACCTATAAGATCAGTGCAAGAAGTGATTCTGTTATCAAAAAAATCATTGCTTACGACAACAACATATGTCTGAGCTGTCACAATAACATCAATAAGTTTGAGTTGATCAGCGACAAGGAAAAACCGAACATCATTGCCAAACATGATTGGTTACCCAACCAGGCACGCCACTTTCTAAATGTCAGATGTATTGAGTGTCACGCACATGTAAAAGATTCATTACTCGTATCCCACAATATCCAGCCTAAAGAAAAAGCCGTTAAACTGTGTCAGGAATGTCACTCAAAGAATACCATACTAAAGAACTCTCTCTACCAGTACCAATTGAAGTCGAAAGCGACCGGTTTAGGATTCGACAATGAATCAATGCTTGATTCTTCCTATGTAATCGGAGCCAATCGCAACGTATACCTCAACAGAATCAGTATTGCCATTTTTCTGATGGTACTGGCCGGAATCGCCATTCACTCAATTTTACGAATCCTGACAAAAAAATAAAACATGGAAAATAAACTATACCTCTATCCTGCTTTGATCAGAACATGGCACTTTTTGAATGCCCTCCTGATTATCACTTTGATCATCAGTGGTCTTAGCATGCAGTATTCGGATCCTATCAATCCTTTCATCCGTTTCGATCTTGCGGTCAACTTACATAATATTGCAGGTCTTATTCTGATCTTCAATTATATGCTTTTCATCATCGGCAATACAATAACGAAAAACACCCGTCATTACAGAATCCAGTTAAAGGGATTGACAGAACGATTAATTGTTCAGTTCAGGTATTACACTTATGGGGTATTCAAACATGAACCTGCTCCGTTCCCGGTAACAAAAAAAATGAAATTCAATCCAATTCAGCAAGTTACCTATTTCATGACAATGTTTGTTCTGCTACCGCTGATATTTATTACCGGATTACCCATGCTGTTTTCTGGAGCTGATGTGAGGCAAATAATGGGATCGAAAGCATTTTTTGTAACTGACATATTTCACATAACGATTGGGTTTCTATTGTCCATATTTCTGATTATACATTTGTATTTCTGTACCTTTGGTGCTAAACCAACCAGTAATTTTAAATCGATCATCACCGGCTATCATGAGGGAGGCCACTGAAAAACGGGAAATTAGAAAAGGTTAGGGACTTTCTCGTTTAGGATATAGGTCACATGAGTAAAAGAGTACAATCAGAGATGGAAAAAAACATAGCACCCGCCGCTTTCCCAGAAGGAATTCCGCTCCGAAAATTTGTCATGGTAATTGACCTTGCCAAATGCGGCAATGCCAGAAAATGTGTGGAGAAATGCCAGAAAGCGCACAATCTGCCACCTAATCAGGAATTCATGAAGGTATACCTCATGCAGGAATCAGAAGAATCGGCTCCGTACTGGATGCCAAAACCCTGTTTCCACTGTGATGAACCTCTTTGTATTACCAAGTGCCCGGTTGAAGCCACTTACAAACGTCCGGATGGAATTGTTTATATTGATCAGGAAAGTTGTATCGGATGTAAATCATGTATGACAGGTTGCCCTTACTCGTCACGCCAGTTGAATGGTCCAGACAATTCCAGACAGCAGGTTCAACAAACTGACTCATCGTTGGGCTTTTCGGGTGAGGAAAGTTTCGTTGGAAAGTGTGACTTTTGTGCAGATATAATCTACAGTGGAACGCTACCTCTTTGTGTTTCCGCTTGTCCGACAGGCACCATCTACTTTGGAGATGAAATGGAAGATACTCTCTCTAACGGAAATGAGACGGTTAGCTTCTCAGGATTAATCGCTTCCCGCCTGGGATATGGTTACCTCGAAGAACTTGGAACAAAGCCACGAGTTTACTACTTGCCAACAGTTAATCCACAGATTGTGTTTGATCACCATCAAAAAAAAGAATAATCAATAGTCACTATTGAATATTAATAACAATTTTTCATCTGTCAAACACCTGTTACAAACCATTCTTATTCTTATTCTATTCAAATAAAGACACCAATTTTTAAATTATCTAATGAAATGGAGGGACTGAAAAGCAGAAAGCCAACTGATCATTTTCGATCGTTGTGAATTAGTTCCTCAATAATATTATAATTAACCGTATTCTGAAGACCTAATTAAATGATCGATACAGATATGTTTACTGATAAAAATCAGTAAACAAGAGATAAAATTCGACTTTGAGTCAGAAACATTTCACTATCTTAGTGTTATATTTAGTAAAACCAATTATTCAATTTCATTCATTATTAAAAAACAATTCAAGTATGAAAAAATTTCTATTTGCCGCATTGACAGTTGTTTTCGCAATGAGTTTATTCTCATTTATTGCAGCTGAGAAAAAACCATGGGTTATTCCTGCCAAGTACACTTCTATGAAAATCCAGAAAAAAGGTGACGCAGCAAGTATTGCACTGGGCAAAACTCTTTACACAAAATACTGCAAATCTTGCCATGGATCAGGTAAAGGAGACGGACCAAAATCCGGATCAATGAAAACTCCACTGGGCGATTTCACAGCTGCTGCTTTTAAATCTATCCCCGATGGTAACAAGTACTTCATGTCCTATGTAGGACGTGACGAAATGCCTAATTTCGAGAAAAAAATCGTTGACGAAGAAGAAAGATGGGCAATTGTCAATTACATGAATTCACTCTGATTTTGCACCTAATATTTAGAAAAGGCAG
Organism: Prolixibacteraceae bacterium; assembly: GCA_037129695.1. Taxonomy (GTDB): domain Bacteria; phylum Bacteroidota; class Bacteroidia; order Bacteroidales; family Prolixibacteraceae; genus CAINVV01. The sequence continues at coordinate 1,240 of JBAXUL010000055.1, read as the reverse complement.
TTTGGTAAACAGACTGCCTTTTTTTTTAAAGTATTATCTAATAAAACCACCTATTTTCTAACTTGCCTACTAAAAACACACCCCTATAAAATTATATAGAAGGAATTTAAATTAATGGCATAATTATAATCGAATCATTTTGGTACTATCTTTGATATAGAATTATATCAATTATTCAATATTAATTTTTAACCAGTTTTATCATGAAAAAATTTCTATTTGCCACTTTGACTATTGTTTTTGCAATGAGTCTATTCTCATTCATTGCATCTGAAAAGAAACCGGTATGGGTTATTCCCGCAAACTATAAAGCGATGAAAATCCAGAAGAAAGGTGACGCAGCAAGCATTGCCCTCGGAAAAACACTTTATATGAAACATTGTAAATCCTGCCATGGTAGCGGTAAAGGTGATGGCGCAAAAGCTGCTTCACTCAAAACCACTATGGATGATATTACTACACCAGCTTTCAAAGCTCTCCCCGATGGAGAAAAATATTTTATGGCTTTTGTAGGCCGTGGCGATATGCCAAATTTTGAAAAGAAAATTGTAGATGAAGAAGAGCGTTGGGCTATCATTAACTACCTTAATTCATTATAAAAACTATTGTCGCCAGACAATCAACAGACAGGAAATAAAAAAGCAGTTGGATACCCAACTGCTTTTTTATTTCCTGTCTGTTCCAAAAAACAGCCCGATTAATGATGCTTCTGACAATTATCCATATACCATGAGATGGAATGCTCCGTGCCAGCAACCAGTTCCTCCAGAATTTTGTGATCATCCCACTCGCTGTGGTAACTACAGCACTGATCCAAAGCCAGCGTAATGAGCATCCACTCTTTCACTGCTTTCATTGTTAGATTTTTAATCTCCAAATTCTTAATTAATTTGAGATACTTTGGACCGATCATGTCCATATTGGGCAACTCCCGCTTAAGAATCTCTCTCGTCGTAAAAATGTGATCTTCGACCTGAACAAATTCATCTTCATCCAGCGTAACTGAAAAATTGAATGTTATTTCTGCCATAATACACCTCCTGAGATTTTGTGATTGGTTACCACAAGGTAGATAAATTATTCGAACATTACAATGAATGAATAAAATAATTTAAAAAAATAATCGGCAACCAGATATCAAGAATATTGCACTTCTCCTGTTCATGGTTTGCGTTGTAAAGAGGGGAGGTATAAAAACACAAATGGGAACAAATCTTTTGAATTTGTTCCCATCCTTCCT
>JBAXUL010000054.1:0-25582 GCA_037129695.1 Prolixibacteraceae bacterium | reverse complement strand
ATTGATTCCCAATCCGGTTGCTCATCGCAGCTGATGATTGCTGGTCTGTGATGATTATCAAAATATTAGACTTAACAAGATCATCCTGAGCAAAGCCACTCAAAGATGCCAATACAGTAAACGCCGAGCATCCTAAAATGCTTTTATAAGTATTCAAATAATTTTTCATGGTTGTTTTTCAGGAGAATATTTCAAATAAATTAAACTAAGTCGTGTTGTAGCTGCCCAAGTTGAACAGCACAAGATAACGATGTTTACAACCCTGAATATCCTTATCATCCAGATATCAGGAATTCTAAGAGAGGTAATGAATTGAATAAAAGAAAAAAATTCCCAATTCATCACCTCTTCTAGAATCAAACTTTCATTCCTGCAGACTAAAATTTTGCAATTAATTCTGCTTTTTTACCTTTTTATTTTCTTGTAATGCGAGTTCTTCCAATACAGCCATTCCAAAGAATCCAGTAGCGTAGGTACATGCGATTGGAAACCACTGACGGTATACGACGCCTGATGCTCTTGATATTCCCACCAGACCCCCATACGCTTGTCGGTCAGGACCATTGTATTGATTTTTCAAACACCAATCCAGAGCCTTTCTTGCTCTTGTTAAATACTGCTCTTTATTTGTATAATGGTAAAGTTTGTAAAGCAGGTAACTCCAAATGGGAGTCCCTTTATCACTGATCTCTCTCACATCCCTGGAAGTAAAGACAAATGACCAACTACCATCCTCGAACTGACTTTTAATCAGGTGCTCGGCCATTTTCTCAGCCTTATCAAGATACATTTTTTTGCCTGTTAATTCATAGCTGGCCAATAGGCCTTCCATCGCCCAACCCTGCGATCGTGTTTGGTACTCAACAGGAACTGTTTCTTTTTTGTCGATAATGTAACTCCTGTTCCACAATCCTTCTTCGGTTTCAAATTTCTTAAAAAGCATTTCCATGTATGCATCATTAATGGCAAGGTACTTTGGATTTGGATCAACCTTAAATAACTCATTCATCCCTTCCGGACCAAAACCCTGCTCATTTAATGAATAATTTTTCCAGCTGGCTGCCCGGTTTAAATAATCCATTGGAATGATATCAAATGCTTTGGTTAGTTTATCCGTAGTTTCTGTCAGTAATTTTGCACCATCCAGGTATCTGCGATCTCCTGTTGCTTTAAAAAGCGGAATCCAACCCCATCCGACAAGAAACTGAGCATCCGCAATGCTAAAGTATTGTTCAAAACCATAATTTAAATTGAGGGTTCCTTTGTTTTCAGTCCAGCGGCTTGTAATAATACCATAGGCTGGATGAGCAGTATCTTTTTCTTGAAATTTCAAAGAAACTTCCCCAATTTCTTTTGAAATCCTAATTAAAGAATCGGCATGCAAATGCTTCGTGACTTCAGGAATTTTAGCGCATTCAAGCAGAAGCTTTATGGAAGGACCCCATGACCAAATCCATGTGGGTCTTCGATATGTTTTGGCATCCAGATCATAGAAAATATTCAATCCGTTTCTTGTTTCACTGTTTATTGATTTATCCTGACAATGAATAGTGAATTCAACGGATGCAAGTAATGAAGCTGTCAACCTTTCTCTGGATAATCCAGTACTTTTATTTTTTGAAAAGATATTCTTCGTTTTGGAAGAATTTTCCGGGTTGACAGTTATCCTGTCGAATTCCTTATGTCCCGGCATAAGAAAAATTACTATTTCACCACTCCAGTCCTCAGAAAGTAGATTGTACTTTTTATTAAGCTTCCCATCAACAACAGGAATTTCCTCTGCAAGATAAAAAGACATCATTTTTGAATCAGCCGGTTGGAGATAAATATTATTTTCCCAGTTGAAGAGTAGGTTTGAAGCAATATTTATTGAATCGCCATTCAATTGAAATATCTTTTTTATTGATACTCCGTTAACTGAATAGCTGGAGACAACAGATTTTTCAAATTTGGCTATTCCTTTCATCCTGTCAGTTAGAGAAACATCGACAACTGGATAGAATATATTCCAATCAGTGTTTTCTTTTTCGAGGGAAAGTTGGTTATAGTTGGGATTCAAAGGTGAAACCTGATGATAAAAAGAGATTGAACGATTTCGTATGCTATGAAGCTCGACTTGAACTTCAGCAATTTCTTTTGGCAGATTTGCTTTGATAGTAATCGTTTTGCCTTCCTTTTTCAATTTTACGTTAGCAGTGGTATTCTGAATAATAGCAGTGCAAAACAGAAAAAAAACAATCGCAATTTTTCCTGATTTTAATAAATAGTTTAACCTATCCTTCATAATTAAAATATACATTTTGGTTTGTATTAATTATATATCAAAATACTTGTTATTATAATATAAAAATCAACTCGGGCAAAATCAATGAGCCTCGAAATTCTTTATTCTTCAATAGTTTCAAGAGGCGGTTTATTCAATTCAGTGCCATAATAACCTTGGTTTTGGTTGATAACACCCATGGTATTCGCGGTAATAACTGTGGCCGGAATTGGCCAAAGTACATGCCAGGGTGCTAATCTATAGGAGTAACCTGCATAGCTTATATTTGTTCTATAGAATACATTGTTTTTAATTACACGGTCATAAAAATAGTTGTGCTCGCTGAAATTACTTAGGCTATAGCCACCAATATTGTTCTTGGCCATGATATAAGAGACTCTTGTAAGTTCATTATGTCTGGGTTCTTCAGACCATAATTCCCTGACACGTTCATCCATGATATAATCTATTGTAATACTTCCAGGCAGAACTGGATTAGCTTTCACTCGCCCCCTAACTTCATTAATGTCCCTGGCAGAATTGACAAGATCCCCTTTCCAATAATAAGCTTCAGCTCTTAAAAGATAGGTTTCAGCCAATCGAAAAATGTAGTTATCGCCGTTGCCACCAGTGGGAGGAGATACGGCAGGATTTTGCTCAGGATAATATGTTTTATAATGTGGAAATGAATAATAGAATTGAAAAGTATCCTCTTTTAATGAAAAATAATTTGGATTGATCGGTTTACCATAATCAACTGAAGTAGTTCGATTATACAGCAACTCTTCTTTATTCACCCAGCAAATATCACTTCTTCTTAAATCGGATGTCTTCCTCCAGTTATTGGCTCCATCATTCCAAATTTCGTAGACATAAAAAGGCGTCGGCCTGCAGTTGGCATTACCTCTCAGCAAGGAATCATACATCGCACCGGAGGCGATTGTTCCGTTTTTTCCTTTACTATCCAATACCCTAGGACTCCACCAATTACAATTAAATATACGTGGTTTCTTACAACCTAGAGTCTTGGCCTCTATAGGAGCTTCATAGCGGTCAACAACAGCCAATAGTGTCTCTGTGTTTGCAGGCAGGGATATATTTTCAGGCCGAAAAAGATCCCATACCACATTACGTTTTGGATCATTCGCTGAACTGCCGAATCGATTCTTCATTAATGCATATGGACCATTGATAACTTTGCTGGCCGAAATGATAGCTTTATCAAATTCGGAATTTGAGAGGTAAAGTTTGGTCAGAAGATGATTCCCTGCACCTCTCGTAACAGCTCCAGGAACGGCAGTAACCGGAAGCTTTTCAACCGCAAATTCCATATCTGAAATAATTTTCTTAAGAATACTCCATCTGGAATGCGTGAAGAAATCGAGTTTTGCATTGGAAAGTTCTTTCCCTGTAAATGGCACATCGCCAAACGCATTCACCAATCGATAATACCAATAAGATCTGAAGAAATAAGCCTCCGCTAATATTTCATCTCTTAAAGTTTGTTCTTTCCATTTTACATTATCAATTCTCGAAATTAACAGGTTTGTGGTTTTTATTGCGGTATAAGACTTATCGAACAATTGATAAAAATTAAGAATTCCTCCATCCCCGGCAGGGGTAAGCTGAAGAACAAAATCTTTGGTAATTTGGTTGTTGGAATTCCCTCCGACACCCAAATCAGACATAATATATTCATTGGCAAACATACATCGTTCGTCATAGAAGGAATCTTCCCTAAGGTCTCTTCTCATTGTTACCAGAAGTGACTTAAAGCCTAACTCATCAACCAATACATTTTCGGGCGCATAAAAAGAGAGCGGTTTGGGTTTTAGCCAGTCTTCCGTACAAGAACTTAGAAATAAAGTATATATGACTAAAATACTTATAGTTAATATTTGTTTCATGATTCTAATTTGTTTACTGTGAATTCAAAATTATAATTCAAAACTAAGTCCAAAAACGTATGTTCTGGGCATCGGTATACTTCCGGATTCAGGATCAAAATCTGCCCATTTATCAAAAGTGTAAAAGTTTCTGACTGAACCAAAGATTCGTGCATTACCTAGTTTAATTCTTTGAATAATTGCCTTAGGGATGGAGTAGGTTAAGCTTAGATCCTGAATTCTAACAAATGCACATGAAGAATAAACACTATAACCACCCGCATATACACCTCCATAAGCATCTAGACGACCCCAATCAGATTCTGAATTATATTGCGTCCAATAAGGTGTAGCATAAGTGTTTATATTGCGATAAACATTATTATCCTTGTGCATTGCCAGTGCGAGTGAACTTATTTGACCAAGATCAGCACGAATAAAAATCGAAGCAGTAAAATTCGATAAAAATGTAAAGTCATTTCTTAATCCTACATTGAATCGGGGTACCGTATGTCCGAGAAACTGTTTGTCATCCAATTCCTTATACAAACCGTCACCGTTTACATCCTCAACTTTATAGTCACCAGGTCTTAATCCTACCTTAGCTGCTTGCGCCGCTTCATTCAATTGCCAAACTCCGATAACTTTATAATCCCAGATTTCATCAATTGAATGACCCGGGAACCATTTGTTAATATAATCCGGAATCTCTCCTGTTAAGGTTTGACCACCAAGAACATAAGTGCCATAATTGCCGTATAGTTTACCGATTTTGTTTCTGTTGAAGGAGAAAACCAGATTTGTTTTCCAATTTAACTTTGAAGAATTAATGTTTACTGTATTCAATGCCAGTTCGAAACCGCTGTTAGCCAATTCACCTAGGTTTACCGTCATATTTTGAAATCCGGTGATGATTGGAAGACGCCGGTTCATCAATAAGTCCTTGGTCTTTGAAACATAATAATCCGCACTGACGCTAACTCGATCCTTTAATAGACTTAGATCCAACCCGAAGTTTGTGGCTTCTGTCTTTTCCCAGACCATATCAATATTTTCTAATTTATCAGTAGTTACACCAACAACTGCCGTTGATCCATTGTAATAGTAGTTGGAAGACAATGTCGCAAGTGCTGAGTAAATTCCAATATCTCTATTGCCATTTATTCCCCAGGACATTCTTAACTTCATTCGATTGATAAAATCAATTTTGAAAAAATCTTCTTCACCAACTTGCCACGCTAAAGCTACAGCAGGGAAATATGCTCTGGGATATTTTTGTCCGAAAGCAGAGTATCCATCCCTTCGAACAGATGTTGTTAGAAGATATTTTCCTCCGACACTGTAATTTAGTCTAGCCATTACTGCATCACCTGTTGCATAAGTATCATTGGATTTCACAGAAGGATAGGTTCCAAATCCCAATCCGTGGTATGAAAGATTCTCATTCGGTTTAAAATTACTGTTTGCCGAATATGAGTTCCAGAATTGATTCTTTTCAGAACTATACAACAAGGTCAAATCAAAACCATGGATCCCTACCGTTTTATTCCATTTTATCAGATTATCTATTGTCCACTCATAAGTTTGTGAATCAGATCTGGAACCATTTGCCATGGAATAAGTGGTAGGCGTGAAATTATAATTCTTCTCAAAGGAGAAACGTGGTTGAAAGGAAAGTTTATAACTAAAACCATAAGGAAGTTTTAATTCTGCGTACAATGACGAGAATAGAGAGTTTGTAATATTAAATTTATCCTGATAGGTATAAGCCATAAACGGATTTAGAACAATTGGTTGCTCTGTGGGATACCAATTCAGAGAACCATCTTCATTATATTTACTGCCGTAGGGACTATTCCTGTACATGTCGGACAAACTGGCGGGAACCGCACTTTGATCTCCAAAGGAAAATTGGGTATTCAAACCAATATTTAAAAAGTCTGCAACTTTAATATCCAAATTTAATCTTGAACGAACTGTTGAAAACTTGTCACCTACGATTATACCTTCATTGTTTGTGTATCCTAAAGACCAATAATATGAAACATCTTTTGTCCCACCACTCAGATTAAAATCATAATTCTTCCTAATGCCTTTTCTCATAACCTCATCATACCAATCTATGGTTTTCCCTGCCAGATAATTTTTTGTTTCGGTATTGGAAAACAGGAGACGGCCTAACCATTCCTGGGTGTTATCAGCATTTGGATTGGCACTATATTTTCGCCATTGATCAATTGACAAAGTGCTTGGAAGCTCAGACGGATTATAATAATAATAGGGAGATTGAGGTATGCTGGATTCAAGATAATCTCTTCTGTAATCAAGAAAACCTTTTGCATCAAATGATTTAATTTTTTTTGCAGATTCCGTTAATCCAAAAGTTGAACTAAAATTAATTTTTGCTTTCCCATCCTTCCCCTTTGTGGTTGTAATAATGACAACACCAGAGGCCGCTTTCGCGCCATAAACGGCTGAGGCACTTGCATCCTTTAAGATATCAATAGTTGCGATGTCTGCAGGATTGATATCCACAATATTTCCATTAAAAATCACACCGTCAAGCACTATGAGGGGGTTTGTTTTTGCAAACAATGAACTTTGTCCCCTTATTTCCATATTTGTAGCCTCTCCGGAAGCGGTAGTCCCTTGCTTAATAAAAAAGCCAGGAACCGAACCTGTAATCATATCAGTTAACTGAGTATTTGACTGTGATTTAAGCATTTTCGTCTCAACACGATTTACGGAGCCGGTTAAATCACTTTTTTTGATCGTTCCGTACCCTATCGCCACAACCTCCTCCAAACCGATGGTTTCCTCCTCCAAAGTCAGCGAAATGGATGTTTTCCCGGTAATGGAAATGGTCTGGGACTTCATGCCAATAAAGGTAAATACCAAAGTAGTGGCATCAGAAGGTAACACTATTTTGAATTGCCCACCCATATCAGTAATGGTGCCTGTGGTGGTACCCTTTACAACAACCGAAACGCCAGGCAAGGATATCCCTTTGCCGTCCCTTACTGTCCCCGAAATTTCCCGCTTCTGAACTTGTGGCACAATGGCAGGTTCCCCAGCTTTCCGAATCACAATCTGCCTTTCATACACATCGTAAGCAACGCTTTCACCTTTTAGTGCAAGATCCAGAATTTGATAGACCGTTGCCTCTTTAAGCTCGATGTCTACTTTTTTGGCAGTGTTGAAATCTTCGCTCCGATAGAGAAATACAAATTCACTGTTCTGTTCAATGTACTCGAACAGACCTTTGATGGTTGTGTTGGACAAGTTAACGTCCATCTTGGTCTTTTGCGAATAGCTGTTCGCAGAGACGGTCATCATAAAACCGAAGAAAAACAGGATGATTAATTTCATAATTTTCCCAAGTTTTTTTTGACTCTCCCGGTCGGGAAAGCCTGCAAGCCATTTTTTTTGCATACTTTTGAATTGCTTAATTGGTAAATACTAAAGTTATTTGGTGTTTATCTGAGCCGGAAAGTGTCTCACCACCTTCCGGCTTTTTTTAGTTTATCCTATATTGATTTTCATTGATTTTTTCGAAACTGGTGAGCGAGACTTTCTCAAGGTATTCCATCACCTCTTTCTTACTGCGCTTCAGATCGAGTTTGCCACTGATGCGCATGACCTCTGCCCGGTGATCCGAAAAAGTGACTGAGATATTGTAAAACCGTTCCACTTGTTTAACCACATGGCTGAAATCATCATCTTCAAAACAGATCAGCCCCTTGGTCCACAAGGAATAAGAATCTGCTGATACATTGAAGATTTTTGTATGGTAGCTGGATTTATCGAAAGATGCCATTTGGTTGGGTTTAATCACTACGTCGTCTTCAAAAAAATTGGCTCCGTTGCGCCGGATGGCTACACTTCCTTCGTTCAATACTGTCTGAATAACCTGATCTTCAGCATATGCCGAAACATTGAACTTGGTCCCCAATACCTTAATGTCAAGATTGAATGTTTTGACAACAAATGGTTGCTTTGGATTTTTTGTCACCTCAAAAAAGGCTTCTCCAAATAGCATCACTTCACGGGTTTTATCTTTGAACTTTGTTGGATAGATCAGACGACTACCCGCATTTAACCAGACCACCGTATTGTCGGATAAGACAACCCTGGATTGGTTGCCGTAAGGAATAACCAACTGATTCATGGTATTTGAATCTTCCTCTGGAGTTTGAAGCACTGAATCGTTGTTTAAAACAACGCTCCCCTTTTTAGAATAGTCAACTGTTGAACTTGATTTTTTCAGGTTAACATTGTTGCCAGTGGAAGTAATTAGCAAAGGTACCTGAGAAGAGGCAGGCACCGTGATTGTTTGTCTGGCAAATGCCTGATAAACGCTCTCTTTCTCCATATTCAGATAGACCAGGAGTCCACCAATGGCAGCAAAAATAACTGCAACCGCCGCATATTTCATGAAGGATTGAACCATCTGTCTGCGCTTGACTTGTCGGGTATCCCGGTCCATTGCACTACAAATTCTCTGTGCCAGTTCATCCTTTTCGGAAACCTGAAGCTGGTCGTTGGAGAATTTCAATTCGGAAAGACGATCTTTGAGTTCCAGAATTTGTGTTCTTTCTTCGGGGTGCAAGAGCAAGTATTGCTTCCAATGTCTTTCAATGCCTTGACCGCTCTTGAAAATCCATTTCAGGAACAGTGGATTCTCAATAAATTTTTGATCGAAAGGGTTCATGTTTTCTGGTTTATACTTCTAAGAGTACCAGAAATAAAAAAAGGGACAAATTTGGGAGATTATTTTTTCGACTGCCCGCTAACGCTCCTCCCCTTTCACCCAAATCATCAGCAACTCCATCAATTGGCCTCCATATTTCCCTCTTAAATGATCAAGGGTACGGTAAACTTGCTTCTTCACTGTATCGGGATTCATGTTGAGCAGATGGCCAATTTCAATATAGTTCAGTCCGGTACTGAATTTGAGGAAAAGTAGCTCCCTCCGTTGAGGATCGAGAGTCTGCAGAATACTTTTCAGTTTTTCTACCCTAAGACGTTCGGATTCTACTTCATAATCCTCCTGTTCAACGCCAAACTGCAGATCAAAAACGGACATCTCTTCAACAGTCAGGGTATCTGTCTTTTTATTCTCCTTCAACTTGTGGAAAATAGCGTGCTTTAGGGATCTGAAGAGGTAAAATTCAATATATTCAGGGTGATGAAGATTGGGGTTAATCCGCTGAAGGTTAACGAATACATCCTGGATGCAATCTTTCACAAGTTCACGATCACGGGTGATCTTTGTGCCATAAGCATACAAAGAATCAATGAATTCAGTATAGATTTCACCAAAGGCAGCCTGATCGCCGGAACGAAACCGAAATGTCACCTCCAGCCAGTGAGCCCTGTCTTTGAATACATTTTTCAAGAGAAAGTATAGTTATCTTGGTACTTAGACAAACCTAAGAATTTGTCAAAGATATTAAAAAAGTAATTTGTCCATTGGCAAATGATTTTCCACTTTCAGAGCTTAATAAAAACAAAATCACAAATAAAGCAGGATTCTTTATCTTAAAAAGCTGTTCTATAAATTAAGGAAATGAAGAAATTTTCACAACCCATCTTGAATAAATGAGAAGTATAGTTTTCATCTGGTCTGTACTTTTGTAAAGTAAATGAACAAAAAAAATCGACCATTTTTGGTTAGAACAATTGAACAATGGCTGGTAAAAAAGGACATTGGTTTGGTTATAGGGAGTGAGAAGAAGCGGTAAATCGACGTTGTCCAAGATGATCCCGGAGGCGGTTTACCTGAATTACAATTTGGAGTTATTGAAGTAAACTATCAATCTTCAGTATTCAATTAGAATGACCTATATGAATGAAATTCTCACCCCACCTTCGCCACCATCACCACATAATTCTTGCCATACTTTTTGGCACATTTGGGACAGGTGGTGTACCAGGTATAAATTTTGGCATCCTTGTACCCTTTTTCAATCAGAAGCCGGTTGAAATCGTTGAACCATTTGCCGGTATCCTTGAAAGGACCTTCATACACCTTGCTGTAAAATTTGCCGGTAAATATTTTGCTCTCCAGTCCGGGGACCGGCTTATCCACATGGATGTACAAATCCATGTTCCATTTGGAGGTTATATCAGACAGGCAAAGCCCCTGCGACCAGTCAGCACCTGCCCTGGATATTGCTTTGTCCAGCTTGATCATTACACTGCCGAAGTTAACAGGCATGTAGAAAAAAGTACAAACGGAACCTTTGACAAATAGTTTGTCGTTCCATTCGAAATTCACATTGTCCCAGGGGATGGGGTCGAATTTTGGGCAACAAATTGGTTCATTGGTTGTTTTCATGGTCAATTAATTTCTGGTTGATGATAAATGACTCAAAGAAAAGACTTGAGATATCAGACTTGAGACATGGCTTCCCGAAATTGATAAGGAACGCTATTTGCATGGTTCATCATTTAAAATTCGCATCTTCAGTCCACGCTCCAAATCACCGGGTCTTATTTCCCGACCTCAGCATGAGGCCTGCCGCGCAAAGCGCTCCAGGTTTCATTCAATGCGATTTGCGTCACAGGACGAAGCCCGATCAACTCAAGGCAGACCCATACCAGGTCCCTCTTCAGGTCACTCTTGATCCGGCCTCCACCTTTGGGATAACACGCCCATAAAAGACAGTCATATTTACCTGCCTCCTTTACCTGCAACAACAAATTTTCAAGTTCAGCTTTCCCCGTGCCAAACACCTGAACGAAATTGTATTTGCCTTTGTTCTCAGGTTGATAAACCGTATCGTATTCCCGGGTCGGAAATAATTTCAGGTATTCTTCCGGTGCGTTCATGATCAATATTCCGGATAGCGTTTCCACTCTCAATTTTTTAAGAATTCCGGATTCAAAACTATTTTCCATACATCAATTTTGGATAGGTAGGCAACAACAGTTTGCTGAAATACATTCGAGTGAAAACCCAAATACAAATTTAATTCAGGTTGGTCAAAAATGTTCATCAAAACATCATGAACTCAAAGACCCGGCTATTAAAAACGACCCTTCATTTCAATACTTTGGACTTTTTGGCGGCCAGAGCCCTCTTTACCTAAATTTTAGTCCAAACAACAGGCGACTCATTCAATTAAAAGTAGGCAATTTTTTCTTCTAAAATGGAGGTCAACAGGTTATTTGCCAGCCTGCTTGCTCCAATTCTGAATAGTTTTGGAGTGAGCCATTCTTCACCCAAAATATCCCTTACAATGGCGGTATAGAAGACCGCATCCTCACTCTCAACGATACCCCCGGCCGCTTTAAAACCAATCTTTTTCCCGGTTCTGCGATGGAATTCCCGGATGGCACTGCACATCACCCAGGCAGCCTCAGGTGTAGCGGCAGGATCCATCTTGCCGGTGGAGGTTTTGATAAAATCTGCCCCGGATTGCATTGACAACATGGAGGCTCTCCAAATGTTTTCAGGTGTTTTCAGCGCCCCGGTTTCGAGGATCACCTTGAGGTGGGCCGCACCACAGCTCTTTTTAATACTTGAAATCTCATTGGCCACCTCACCGAGGTTCCCCTCCAAAAAGGTCCCGATTGAGATCACGATGTCAATTTCATCAGCACCTGCGGCCACAGTCATGGCAGTTTCCAGCACCTTGACCTCCAGGAAGGTCATGGAAGAGGGAAAACCGGCAGAAACGGCGGCAAGAGAAACTTTCGGATCTTTCAGGTTCTCCCTGACAGTCTTCACCAGCGTTGGATAGACACAGATGGCTGCCACATTCTGAAGTTCAATGAAATGACGCGGAAATAACGATACTTTTTCAGCCATCAACCGTCCCTTTTCCTGGGTGTCGTCGGCTCCAAGGGTGGTTAAATCGATGCACGACAGCGCCAACCTCATATTTTGTTTCGAGGGAGACGCAGGCATTTTAGCGCGGATGGCAGCCAAACCTGTTTTTACCTCATCTGCCTGAAAAGTCTTGTCAATGTTTTCCGTTAAACTGCTCATATACGCTCTTATTTAGGAATATCCTTGATTATGGTTGATCAAAGTTACACATAATGTACTGATATTCAAATGATATTTTTGTTTTAAATGATGATACTGCCTTCCTTTTTCATTATTTGTTCCTTTGGTCCGAATCCACCCACTCTCTATTTTCAATAGGCTTCAACGGAAGGAGTTCTTGTTGACGTTTCTTTCCCGGCGTGCCGATACTCTTAACCCAGGGCTATCAAAATTTCACCACGACGTGGCTCAAACCGGGAAATTGGTTCCTTTATTTACAGGACGCAGCATGCTGCGTCTCTACCGGTTCCGTTTGCAAATTTGTCTCGTAATCTTATCTGCTCATTTTCTCGCATGCGCGGCTTCACTCCGTCGTCTCCACCTTCTTCAGAACTCCCGGTTCTTCGAATCGATGATGATGGTCACGGGTCCGTCGTTGAGTAGTTCAACTTTCATATCAGCCCCAAAGATACCTGTCCTGACTTCTTTCCCAAGATGGTCCGATATTTTTTTGTGGAAAAGATGATACAAGGGTACCGACACTTCGGGCGGAGCTGCCCTGATGTAGGAAGGTCGGTTGCCCTTTTTCGTGGCTGCATGGAGGGTAAACTGACTAATCAGCAGAATCTCGCCGGCAGCATCCCGGATGGAAAGATTCATCACACCCTCGTGGTCGTTATAGATCCGAAGGTTGATGATTTTGGCACTTATCCAATCCAGGTCTTCTTCTGTATCAGCATGTTCAAATCCGGCAAGGACCAGCATTCCGGTTCCAATGGAGGAGACGACTTTCCCGTCAACAGTAACGGATGCATTGGAAACACGCTGAATGACTACCCTCATATTGAGATTATTTACAATTTGGAAATTTTGGGATCAACTTATATTTTTAGTTTTTCACTTTGCCTATCGACCCTTCCTCCTCGTTCCCTTCGACCCTTCGACGGGCTCAGGGACAGGTATCGTCGGCTGAATAGTTAGAAAACCCTTCGGCAGGCTCAGGAGCACCGGAGTTCAATTCTCGCCCTCTCATTTTCTCATCTTCCTCTCAAAGTTTACATGAACAACCTGAAGGTTTCAGCCAGCAGCCAATATCTGCTTGCTTTTCCGATCAACATGTAAAGCATGGTGAGTTTGGGTGAAATCCTGAAAAAGCCCAACCCGAGTATCAAAACATCCCCGATCACCGGCACAAACGAGAGGAGCGCCGTAACCGGACCATATTTCTGCAACCTGGGTAAAATGGCATGAATCTTTTCCATTTTTACCTTGCCGTATTTTTCGATCCATTCTATTCTTCCAAGAAATCCAAGGTAGAAGATGGAGATCCCGCCCAGCATATTACCGGCCGTGGCCACAACGATGCAACTTAATCCATTCACGCCGGCCAGAATGAGTACCGACATCACTGCTTCCGAATTGAACGGCAGGATGGATCCCGACAGGAAGCCTGCCATAAAAAGGCCCCAAAGGCCATATTGCTGAAGAAATTCAACCATGAAGAAGTGATTAAAGTACTTTGAATACCTGGGGTGCTACAAGAGCCGTGCTTATCTGAAAGTAACCACGATGCCTGAAAACCGCGTAACTTATTGATTCAATAAGGAATGTCTCTCTTTTCTTCTGATACTCAAAGTACTCTAAATACTATCTTTTAGGACAATGCCGCTACAGCTGATCCGATCAGGTTCGCATTTTGAATCCCAACGACCTTCACTTTAACATCTCCGTGTCCCAATTCTTCCAAAATTAATTTCAGATTTTTGGAAACCAGTTTGTTGTACTCCTTGCAGTCTTTCACTTTGCTCCAAAACAGGCTTCCTTCGGCAGTCAGACATACTTTCTTGATGGCAGAATCATGAGCCACCATCACTGAAACCAGACCTGCCAGTGAAGCTGCGACCAGCTTGGCAGAACGTTTGTAAATGCTGCGGGCAGCCTTGATATGTTTCTTTTTGTATTTGTCAGGTTTGTTGATGAGGTCTGTCAATGCCTTGGAATCAAAATTTTCGTCAAATCCATCTTTGGGGAAAAGGGCGGTGAATACTTTTCCAAGGTACATTCCGGATACGGCTTTTTCGAAACGTTGCGCATCTTTTGTGCCTGATGCGGCATCTACCTGATCATCAATGTCGGTAAGATGCAGCGGGCGATAGTTCCCTGACTCCAGATTGACCGGGGTCAAACCTTGCCAATTCAATGACTTGTCCAATTTGCCTATTCCATCCGAATGGATGAAAGTGGCCATGTTGGTTCCGGTACCAACAATCAATCCAATATAGCCATCGAAGGAGCTGTCGGATAATCCGGCGAACAAGCTGGCAACGGTATCGTTGATTACTTTGACTGCAGTGAATTCAACATCCCCTTTTTCATTCAGAAAATCCATCAATGGTTTTCCGATAGGTTGATCAATCATCTCTTTGATATCGACTCCCTTGGTCCAGCGAAGCAGTTTGGCATCCCCGTCAGGAAGACATTCGGCAGGATAGGAAAAACAATATCCAATGGGTGATTTTGCCGGCATTTTCAGGTCTTTCAGGAAAGATGCCTGCTCCGCAAAAAGCTTTTCCTCGGTAAAACCTTTTGTTTTCATCACACTGAGGTCTTTGCTCCAGCCATCTGACGGATAAATATCTGTTTTGCCATCCTTGAAGCTGACCACCGCGGCACGGTAGTTGGTTCCTCCAAGATCCAGTACAGTTGCCTGGCCTTCAACGCCAAGTGTTTTAGGTTTAATGTAGGTTGGGATGCACTGGATCTCAGTGTTATGATTCTTCAACCCGTTCTCTACTTTTTGCTGAACATCAAGAGCAATCTCTTTCAGTTGAACTGTTGATAATTTGAAAATATTTTCCTTCATCGTTAATATATTGATTGGTAAAACTTCCGGACTAGAAACCAGCGAAAACAGAATTTCCCGATCTGTGACTGCTTCTGAATAATTCTGATTTGAACCAAAAGTAGGATTTTATTTTTTCTTAAATGGCCGGTTAATCTTTTTTAACTGGACTGGATTAGAAAAAAATGCAGAACCCGTTCATTTTGCCTATTTTTGTCTAAAATTAAGCATATCAACATGGAACAATTTACGACCCGACAGAATAAAATCAGCAGACTCATCCAAAAGGAGCTGAGTGAGTTTTTACGGCGCGAGGCGCTCACGCTGGCCAAAGGCAAAATGGTTTCCGTTACGGCGGTTAGGGTTACCAGGGATATGTCGCTCGCAAGATGCTATATCAGCATTTTTCCCTCTGAAGGTTCCGCAGAAATCCTGAAGGAAATAAAATTGCACAAAAGTCATATTCGTGGTGAACTTGGGCATGCAGTCCGCTTTCAACTGCGTCATGTCCCGGAACTGGAGTTCTTTATCGATGACAGTCTCGACTACATAGAAAAAATAGACACCCTTTTGAAATAGTTAATTGACAATGGAAATTGACAATTGACCATGATATTAATTTCTGAATTTTGTGTCCGACTTAAATATTTGCAGTAAGAGTAAGCTCAAAAAATAGTTATTCATGCATTACGATCCGATCAAACGACAACTGGGTAACCTCTTCAACCGCACCCCATTTTTGCGTAAACTGTTTTATCAGCTACTTGATATGCTCCTGCTAAGGGCCTGGCATGTCAAAAAGGCGCTGAATGAATTCAAAAAATCAACCCCTTCCCGACCTCTGAATATCCTGGATGCCGGCTCCGGGTTTGGTCAGTATTGCTACCGAATCTCCCGCCTGTTCCCTGAGGCTAATATCCTTGGGGTGGATGTCAAACAGGAGCAAATTGACGATTGCAACCATTTTTTCCTGAAGACCGGAAAAGCGGAATCCGTTCATTTCGAAGTGGCCGACCTTACGCAATACCGGTCAGCCGGGCATTACGACCTGATCCTGTCTGTCGATGTCATGGAGCATATTCTGGAAGATGAAACTGTATTCGAAAATTTCAGTGAATCGTTGAAACCAGGAGGTGTTCTGTTGATTTCGACCCCTTCCGATCTGGGGGGCTCAGATGCGGATCACCACGAGGAGGAAGGTGT
Source organism: Prolixibacteraceae bacterium (assembly GCA_037129695.1). Taxonomy (GTDB): domain Bacteria; phylum Bacteroidota; class Bacteroidia; order Bacteroidales; family Prolixibacteraceae; genus CAINVV01. The sequence continues at coordinate 9,392 of JBAXUL010000054.1, read as the reverse complement.
TCATGGTTTTATCGAAGAGCATGTCAGGGACGGGTACAATAAGGAGGACATCAAAGCTAAACTGGTAAGAGCCGGTTTTTCAAGGGTGGAAGTCTCCTATACCTATGGAAAATACGGATCAGTTGCCTGGAAGTTGTCGATGAAATATCCCATTCAATTGCTTGGGGTTTCAAGAATCTTCTACCTCCTGCTGCCGTTCTATTACCTGCTGTTGTTTCCCTTTTGTGCAATTCTGAATTACATCGATGTAAACCGCTCGAATGAATCGGGGACCGGGTTACTGGTCACTGCATTCAAATAATGGGGCATCCAATTTCCCGGGGCTCGAGGGAGAGCATGGAAGGCAAGCGGGATTCAGGAGTCACACGACTTCGTCGAAGGAAAATGATAATTGATATTTCAATTGTGAATTAGATATATAGCTTGTGAATTTCTCCTTTTACATAGCCCGGCGATATCTTTTTTCAAGGAAGAAGACCAACCTGATCAACCTGATCTCAGCCATTTCGGTGGTGGGACTGATGGTAGGCACCATGGGACTGATCATCGGCTTGTCGGGTTTCAATGGTTTTGATTCGCTGATTAAATCGCTGTTCTCTTCGTTCGATCCTGAATTGAGGATCACCATCAAAGAGGGAAAGAGCTTTTCCACGGCAAGCCAGTCGTTCGATGAGTTGCGCAGGATGCCTGATGTTGCCTATTATTCCGAAGTTGTGGAAGACAATGCCTTGTTGCGCTACAGGGAGCGGCAGGTTTTTGCCACCATCAAGGGTGTCAGCGAAGATTATGTGAAATTTTCCGGAATTGATTCAATGATTACCAATGGAGAATTCAAACTGAAGGATGAAGTCAACAACTATGCCGTGCTGGGTGAAGTGATCGCCTACAACCTTTCGGCCGGCATCAAACAGATGGAACCGATCAGTGTCTTTGTACCCAAAAAAGGAAGAGAATCGGCCCTTTTACCTACCGGGAATTTCAATCAGAAGCTGATCTACCCTTCCGGAATCTTTTCCATCCAGCAGGAACTCGACACCAAATATGTGATTGTTCCGATCGGGTTTGCCCGGGAGATTTTTGAAATGCCGGATAAGGTGAGTGCCGTAGAACTCAAATTGAACCCGGGCATTTCAGATAAAAAGACAATCGCAGCGATCTCCGCCTTGATCGGAGATGGTTTTGAGATCAAAAACCGTTACCAACAGCATGACTACCTTTACAAAACCATGCTCAGTGAAAAATATGCCACCTATTTCATCCTCATTCTGATATTGGTCATAGCTTCGTTCAACATCGTCGGTTCCCTCACCATGCTGATCCTCGACAAAAAAGAGGACATCGCGATCCTTCAAAGCATGGGAGCCGACAAAAGGACCATCCGCAACATATTTCTATTCGAAGGCTGGCTGATCTCGCTGATTGGAGCGGTTCTAGGCACGCTCGCCGGACTGGCTATTTGTCAAGCCCAGATCTCTTACGGGCTGGTGAAACTTTCAGACAAGGCCTCGTCCTTCATCGTCGATGCTTACCCCATGAAAATAGAGGCCACAGATATTTTACTCGTCGTCATTTCTGTCTCCCTGATCGGATTCCTGGCGGCCTGGTATCCTGTCCGGTATATTTCGGAAAAACTTTTCAGCGATGAGATACACTAAGTAGTTATCCCAAGTTATCGTCCCCCATTTTTGGTTGCAATTGATTAAGCCCAAATCAGGTGAACCCATTTCCTCGATTTTTCCGACGTTTTTTTTTGTTCCTGATTCTTCCAATTCATACCACTGTGTTTTTTATAAATAAGCACAAATACAATTTGTAAATATCTATATTTCTAATACTTAACTCATATTTAGGGGGAGACAGCAAACCTTTTTCAACAATATAATCAGTCTAAATAATTATCTTCGACCGACATCTAATCATTTGATTGACTGCAAGATAAATAGATTTCGCAATTTATAATCAAAATAATTGCCATTTCATTAGGAATCAGGTAGTTTGATGTAATACATTTGACTTATATTTATTTATTCTAAATTAAAATAGGGAGTTGAATTTACCTAAACAACCCCATTCCCATTTCTGCATTGGGTTTTAAATCCAGCCCCAAATGCGCTTATTATTTTTCCCTCTTTTTTACATTTTAGATCAATATTTAAATTACCCCGTTATGAGAAATGGTTTAGTTATGCTATTCCTGGCACTTCTGTGCAGTAGCAATTTATGGTCACAAGAAAACAAAACTGGTACAATTCCGCTTATTGGAGAAGACGCTCCGTCTTTTACCGCTGAAACAACCGAAGGTACGCTCGATTTTCCAAAAGACTTCGGAAACCATTGGAAGATCATTTTTAGCCATCCGCGTGACTTCACGCCGGTATGTTCGACTGAAATTCTCGAACTTGCCCAGATGCAGCAGGAATTTGATAAGATCGGTGTCAAGTTGCTGATCCTATCTACGGATGAATTGGTAAAACACCAGTTATGGAAAGCCAATTTGGAAGAACTTTCCTACAAGAACAGGCAACCCGTCAAAATCAAATTTCCCCTGGTGGACGACAGCAATAAATCCATATCCAGACAGTACGGCATGCTTCATTTGCCGGTCAGCACCACCAAGGATGTGCGTGGCGTATTTATCATTAGCCCCAAGGATAAAATTGAGGCAATCTTCTTTTATCCGATGAATATCGGTAGGAACATGGAAGAGATCAGGCGCACGGTAGTGGCACTTCAGACTGCAGGAAAAGGGAAAGATCGCCTGCTGGCTCCAGCCAACTGGCAATTGGGAGACGATATGATGGTACCGCAGTTCCCTTATACGGAAAAGCAGCTGAAAGAAAATCCCTTACTTAAGGATTCGTACTACAGTGTCGGAACTTTCATGTGGTTCAAAAAAACAAATACAGCACTCACAGGTATCTAGAATTTCTGTACATCACGAGAGAAGCCGGCCCTGTTAAACTGAGCCGGCTTCTCTCGTGATGTACAGATCCTTTTCTCCGAAAACAAGGATCGTCTTTTTGGTTTCTATATTTTTGAATTTTTGCGATTTATTGCCGGAGGGTATCAAAGACCGGCAAAGCCAATACTCCAAATGCGATCTCCAATTCACGGCATCTACCTCGACTGATATTTTACAAGGTGACCTCTCCCGTCTTGATATTTAATTTCCATGGTTGTGGTTTGGGCAGCCATAATTTTCCATCCCCGATTTCCAATGGCATCCATAAGTATCTCGAGTCGTACTGAGTTTTTGGTCTCCAAATGTCGCCCATGAAAATCACAGTCGTTTTTTTGGTGCCTGTAACCTTAATCAGCATACTTGACTGGGAACCGTAGGTGTTTGTTTCTTTGGGTGCAATGTCTCTGAATTCTGTCCAGGGGCCTTCGAGAGTCGGTGCCGTTGAATATTTATTGGGATTGGCATTCCAACCTGTCAGGGCAGATCCGATTGAGTAGTACAAACCGTTGAAATGAACGATGGCACCCCCTTCCATATGAGCCTTCACGAGTGTCATCTCCTTTTCAACATCCATGTAATCCTTCGAAAGTCTGGCAATACGAAAGCCAAAGGGACGATCCTCAAAAACCAGGTAAGCGGTGCCATCATCATCAATGAATTGGCCGATGTCGCGGCTTTCGTGTCCAAGCGGACGGAATCTTTTCACATATTTAAACTCTCCGTCGGGTCTGTCACACACGGCAATACCCACTTGTGCTACCTTGTAACCCCGATCGTCCAAATGAAAATACATCACATATTTTTTAGTGCCTGGGTTGTAGAATACCTTAGGGCGTTCGAGCACCCACCCGGCAGAAATCGAATCCGGAGGCAGCATTTTCACCACATTTCCCCTGAATTTCCAGTTCATCAGGTCTTTAGATGAGTAGCAGCTTACATAACGGTATTTTGGATCCAGTCCCTTGCCTCGTTGCTCGCCATACCAGTAGTAGGTTTTTTTGATTCGGATGATCCCGCCACCATGAGCCTGGATGTGTTTGCCATCCTGATCCGGCCAGATTTCGTAGGGTTTGATACTGTCGGGGCCGTGACGATTTTCCGAAGACCCGGCTTGGGATATTTTCATCGCCAGCAGACACAGAACAATCAATCCAAATCTTGTTAAATTATTAAGTGACTTCATGGTAATATTCAATTGATTTTATTCAATGAGCAAAGAATTAACTACAGATAAATAAAGTTGTCCCAAACTTAAGATTCCAGGCTCAGAGGTTCCACACGGGAAACCGGATTTTCTAGTCAAGACTGGTTTTTCATGCCTGAAAACTTCAAGCCCACTGGAATTAAATTGGAATTTAAAACTACGGATATTTTCTATTTTGAGGATGATGTATGAAAAGAATTTTCACTACCCGAAAGAAGCAAGAACAGACAGATTTAAGGCATCAACCAAAAAAATTCAGCTGTCTCGGATTGCAACTGCCTAAGTTTCTTCAGGGTATTTAGGCCACTTACTGTCTTCACAATCTGGATAGGTCGTATCCGGCACAACCAAATCTATGCAGTCAGGCTATGCATCGCATGACTGCAATGACTTCCCTTAATGCAATTAGTTACATATCAAGAATTTTCCTTATTTTAACTGCCAATTAACTAACCGGGCTTTCATGAACAAAAGATTGGTATTGTGGTCCATCACCGTTGGATTGGGCGGATTTCTCTTCGGGCTGGATGTGGCCGTCATCTCAGGTGCAGAGCAGGCAATTCAGAAATTATGGGGTCTCAGCGACTGGTTGCACGGAACGGCAATTGCCATGGCCTTGTACGGCACTGCTTTTGGTGCTGCCTTGGGCAATATTCCTGCCAATAAGATTGGAAGGAAAAAAACGCTCATCTGGATCGGCATACTCTTCTTCGTTACCTCAGTGGGTGCAGCACTCTCTACCAATGTGTGGATATTCATGTTTTTTCGCTTCATGAGTGGATTGAGTATTGGGGCATCTTCTGTCGTTGCACCGGTATATATTTCGGAGATTGCGCCCCCTAAATACCGTGGCCGGATGGTGATCTCCTTTCAGTTGAATGTGGTATCAGGTATCCTGATTGCCTATTTTTCAAACTACCTTCTGCAAGGTTTTGGCGGGGATAACGACTGGCGCTGGATGCTCGGTGTGGTTGCCATTCCGTCTCTGATATTTTCTACTTTGATGCTGTTTACCCCGGAGACTCCAAGGTGGCTGGTACTTTTCAAAAAAGATGATGAAGCAGCCTTGAAAGTTCTGGCGCTGACCGGAGAGGCCCACGACCATCTGATTGAGGAGATCAAGGCATCCGTTTCATCGGTCAAAGAGTCGCTTTTCAATAAAAAATTTCTGAAACCACTGGTCATTGCATTCCTGATTGCCACATTCAACCAGCTATCCGGAATCAATGCCATCATATACTTCGCACCTAAAGTTTTTGCCATGGCTGGTATTGCCAGGAACGGGGCACTGCTTTCCACGGTTGGCATTGGTGTAATCAATCTGTTATTCACCCTTGCCGGATGGTACCTGATCGACCGCTTTGGCCGCCGGACGCTGATGTTCATCGGTTCATTGGGCTATATCGTTTCTCTGACCCTGATTGCAGTCTCCTTCAACGGAACAGACCACCACATGATTGTCTATTACGTATTCCTATTCATTGCCTCGCATGCTATTGGACAGGGCGCAGTTATCTGGGTATTCCTTTCTGAGTTATTCCCCAATTCGGTGCGTGCCTCAGGAACTTCATTCGGATGTCTGACGCACTGGGTTTTCGCAGCGCTGGTGGCCCAGGTGTTTCCATTCTTTGCCACCAATGTTCCCGGTACAATGATCTTCGGTTTCTTCGCACTGATGATGGTTCTTCAATTAATCTACGTCTGGAAGATGATGCCCGAAACAAAGGGAATTGCACTCGAAGATATGGGAAGCAACATCGTATTGCATTAGCTCGTGCTAAAAAGAGATGGATAAAGAGGTTGATGTGGATTATTGGCAGATTATCTGGACGCGTTTCAAAACCGGCGACCAGGAGGCTTTTGCCATCGTTTACAACTTCCACATTGACCGGCTTTACCATTACGGAACTAAACTCTGCAAGGACACTGATGAGGTCAAAGACTCCCTGCAAGAGCTATTCCTTGAACTCTTTCTCCAACGCGAAAAAATTAAAGTCAGTCCCGAAAATTTAAAGTATTATCTGTTGCTCGCCCTGAAACGGAACCTGATAAAAAAAATACTGGCAGGCAGAAAGTTAAGCAAAAGATTGTCGGAATCTATTGATTTTCAACCGGAATATGGCATTGAATTTCAGATCATGGAGCAGGAAAAAGATGCGGAAATCAATCAAAAAGTGGTCAAAGCCCTGCTTCAACTCCCCACCAAACAGCGAGAGGCCATCTATTTGCGGTTCAACGAATCACTTGAATACACCGAAATTGCTCAGATATTGGAAATTAATGTAGAATCGGTTCGGAAGCAGGTTCATCGCGCCATCAAAACGATCCGGGATATCATTAGAAATGAGCCATTTATGACTCTGTTATTTTTATTGAAAAAATAAATCCAAAAATCTGTCCATGTTTGCAGGGTTGGTTGCCTTTAAGGGTGTAAGAACTAACTAAAACATGGAACATCTCAGTAAATACTTAGAGAATAAGAACTTTATCCATTGGGTATTTCAGCCCGATGCAGTATTGGAAGATTGGTGGACCCGGTTTGAGAATGAGCACCCCGAAGAAAAAAGAAATATCCTGCTTGCCAGGAAGGTGCTTCTCAAGTTTCGCACAAGGAACCAGGAACTGACAGAAGAAGAAAAAATCGTTCTCTTTGCCCGTGTATTGAGGCAGATAGAAGAGAGGGAAAGTTCAAATAAATCGCGGAATCTGGTTGTCCCATTTTTAAAATATGCCGCAGTAGCCCTGCTGTTTTTTTCCATTGGAGCCCTGCTATTCTACAAACAAAACCAATTCAACCCGCAATTTATTGGTCAGAAACTCTCTGATCCAATTCCTGAAAACTCTGCCAAGCTCATCCGTGCCAACGGAGAAGGCATAGAGTTAAAGCATGAAAAATCGGTTCTCAAATACCAGACCGACGGGAAATTGATTGTCGACAACGACACCATGCGTAGCAATGTCGCCAATCCAGCCGGAGAGATGGCGATGAATCAACTGATCATCCCTTATGGCAAAACCTCTGAAATACAATTGCCGGATGGGACAAAAGTGTTTTTAAATGCCGGCAGCCGATTGGTCTATCCCGAAATTTTTACCGGAAAGACCAGGGAAGTGCTTCTCGTCGGGGAGGCGTTCTTTGATGTGAAGCATGACAAGCAACATCCTTTTATCGTTCAGACAGATGATTTCCGTGTCAAAGTACTTGGAACCCGTTTCAACTTATCTGCTTACCCGACTGACAATATTGTGGAGACTGTGCTTGCCGAAGGGAAAATAAGCATGGAAAAAAATGATGCAGGTGTATTTGAAAAAGCCATCGAATTATCACCCAATCAACTTGCCTCCTTCAACCGTACGACCAAGGAGACGAACATCAAAATAGTAGATACCGACAACTACATTTTGTGGACTGAAGGGCTGCTAAAATTCGAAAGTACTGATCTTAGCCGGATCACGAAGCGTCTTGAGCGTTTTTACAATGTTCGATTTCAATATGCCGAGCCTTTGCTGGGAGGGTTGCGAATCTCAGGGAAGTTACAGCTCAGGGAAGATTTCAATGAAGTTTGTGAGCGGGTAGCCAGGGCTGCCACAGTAAAAATTAGTAAAAAAGGAGAAGGTCTATACGAAATAGCAAGATAAAAAAAACCGGTTGGTGTTCGAGCACCCCCCGGTTTAAGTGTGTTAAACTTTATTAGTGAATCATTTAACGGATCAAATTTATGAAAAAAAACCGTACAACTTTTTCTCCCTTGGGAGATGAAGTTCGATTAAGAATTAGAAAAATGAAACTAACCGTACTACTGACCTTTTTGGTCATGGCCACTTTTGGTAACGGCTTTTCTCAAGTTACGCTCTCACTGCACTTTGACAAAGCCAATATCAAGGAAGTACTTGGGAATATTGAGCAAAAAACGGATTACGTTTTTTTGTACAAAGACAATATTCTCGACGAAACAAAACAGATTTCAATCGATTGTGAAAATGCCGGTTTTGAAGTGGTACTAAAATCGGTATGCAATCAGAGTAATGTTGATTACGAGGTTCGCGAAAAACAGATTATTCTGAAAGAAAAAACGGATATCCCAGGCAACGTTGGTCAGCAACCGCAGAAAAAAACTGTTTCGGGTAAGGTAAAGGATGAGAAAGGCCTGTCCATTCCCGGCGCATCGGTGGTTGTCAAAGGGACGACAACCGGGGTCATTACTGATTCCGAAGGAAATTATTCGCTGAACAATATTCCGGAGAATGTGACCTTGCAATTTTCCTTCGTTGGAATGAAAACGCAGGAAGTCAAAGTCGGAGTCCAAAAGATGGTCAATGTAGTTTTGACAGAAGAGACTATCGGAATTGAAGAGGTTGTCGCGGTAGGTTACGGTGTTCAGAAAAAATCGGATTTGACCGGATCAGTGGCTTCATTCAATACCAAAACACTCACAGAGCATCCTCAACCCAATATCATCCAAAACCTGCAGGGCACAGTGGCCGGCTTGAACATAGCCATCACCGGCTCAAATGCGGAAGGATCCTCCACGGCTACCACCATTCGCGGTACCAATTCTATTACGGCATCCAACAAACCGTTGATTATTCTGGACGGTATTCCTTTTTCTGGTAGTTGGTCTGAGTTGAATCCAAATGACATTCAGGCCATTGAAATTTTAAAAGATGCCTCTTCGGCAGCTATCTATGGTGCCAGGGGCTCCAACGGAGTCATTTTGATCAGCACCAAAAAAGGGAAAAAGGAGCAAATGACTGTCTCCTACGATGGATTCATTTCGATGGACGAAGCCATCAATATCCCAAGCCTGATGGATGGAGATACCTTTTACAAGTACAAAGTTGAAGCTTTAAAAGCCGCCAACACAGCGGCGATCACACCTGCCAATCCCGAGCCGTGGATGGGAGCCATCACGGCCACTGAAGACAGAATGCATAAAGCAGGACTCTCGACCGACTGGCTTAAACTATCGCTGAGAAATGGATTTAAACAACAGCACAATACCTCCTTCAGGGGCTCTGTCGGAAAGTCGTCCTATTATGTTTCGCTCAATTATACGGATTCAAAAGGCATCTCACTGAATGACAAATTCAACCGGGTCGGATTTCGTATTAACTTCGAACAGGAGCTGACTCCATGGTTGAGATTCAGCACCAATACCCAGTTTGGCCGATACGACCGGAGTGGAAAAGGTCCTGAGTTCGGAAAGGCTTTCCTGATGAACCCGC